>NZ_CP172882.1:0-137500 GCF_050529585.1 Enterococcus sp. DIV0876 | reverse complement strand
CTTATTCACTTAACCTTTGACCTTACGGTCGGTTTTTCAAGCACTTCTTCTAGCGATAGAAGGTTACTTGACTAAAATAAGCGTTGAACTTATTAAAAAACTCTTTTTTTGTTCAACTCGGTGTGTGTTACTTGTTTTGATTTCTTCAATATCCAGTTTTCAATGAACAATACATAACGACCAATGTCGTTAATGGAGCCTAGCGGGATCGAACCGCTGACCTCCTGCGTGCAAAGCAGGCGCTCTCCCAGCTGAGCTAAGGCCCCGGGTATTTACTTGAGAGTAGACCTCTCAAAACTGAACAAAGGCAAACGATGTGTAGTCTTCCGAAATATTCCTTAGAAAGGAGGTGATCCAGCCGCACCTTCCGATACGGCTACCTTGTTACGACTTCACCCCAATCATCTATCCCACCTTAGGCGGCTGGCTCCAAAAAGGTTACCTCACCGACTTCGGGTGTTACAAACTCTCGTGGTGTGACGGGCGGTGTGTACAAGGCCCGGGAACGTATTCACCGCGGCGTGCTGATCCGCGATTACTAGCGATTCCGGCTTCATGTAGGCGAGTTGCAGCCTACAATCCGAACTGAGAGAAGCTTTAAGAGATTAGCTTAGCCTCGCGACTTCGCAACTCGTTGTACTTCCCATTGTAGCACGTGTGTAGCCCAGGTCATAAGGGGCATGATGATTTGACGTCATCCCCACCTTCCTCCGGTTTGTCACCGGCAGTCTCGCTAGAGTGCCCAACTAAATGATGGCAACTAACAATAAGGGTTGCGCTCGTTGCGGGACTTAACCCAACATCTCACGACACGAGCTGACGACAACCATGCACCACCTGTCACTTTGCCCCCGAAGGGGAAGCTCTATCTCTAGAGTGGTCAAAGGATGTCAAGACCTGGTAAGGTTCTTCGCGTTGCTTCGAATTAAACCACATGCTCCACCGCTTGTGCGGGCCCCCGTCAATTCCTTTGAGTTTCAACCTTGCGGTCGTACTCCCCAGGCGGAGTGCTTAATGCGTTTGCTGCAGCACTGAAGGGCGGAAACCCTCCAACACTTAGCACTCATCGTTTACGGCGTGGACTACCAGGGTATCTAATCCTGTTCGCTCCCCACGCTTTCGAGCCTCAGCGTCAGTTACAGACCAGAGAGCCGCCTTCGCCACTGGTGTTCCTCCATATATCTACGCATTTCACCGCTACACATGGAATTCCACTCTCCTCTTCTGCACTCAAGTCTCCCAGTTTCCAATGACCCTCCCCGGTTGAGCCGGGGGCTTTCACATCAGACTTAAGAAACCGCCTGCGCTCGCTTTACGCCCAATAAATCCGGACAACGCTTGCCACCTACGTATTACCGCGGCTGCTGGCACGTAGTTAGCCGTGGCTTTCTGGTTAGATACCGTCAAGGGATGAACATTCTACTCTCATCCTTGTTCTTCTCTAACAACAGAGTTTTACGATCCGAAAACCTTCTTCACTCACGCGGCGTTGCTCGGTCAGACTTTCGTCCATTGCCGAAGATTCCCTACTGCTGCCTCCCGTAGGAGTCTGGGCCGTGTCTCAGTCCCAGTGTGGCCGATCACCCTCTCAGGTCGGCTATGCATCGTTGCCTTGGTGAGCCGTTACCTCACCAACTAGCTAATGCACCGCGGGTCCATCCATCAGTGACGCAAAAGCGCCTTTCAACTTTCTTCCATGCGGAAAATAGTGTTATACGGTATTAGCACCTGTTTCCAAGTGTTATCCCCTTCTGATGGGTAGGTTACCCACGTGTTACTCACCCGTTCGCCACTCTTTTTCTTTCGGTGGAGCAAGCTCCGGTGAAAGAAAAAGCGTTCGACTTGCATGTATTAGGCACGCCGCCAGCGTTCGTCCTGAGCCAGGATCAAACTCTCATAATGATTTGTTTGAACGATCCAAAGGATCGTTAAGCTCATAAAAATTAACTTTTGCTAGCTATTGCTTGCATGTATTTGCTTCATATAATGAAGCGTCCTACACATTGGTTCGTTTGCTTGCTTTGTTCAGTTTTCAAAGGTCTACGTTGTTGCGTTAGCAACTTTTATATCATATCAGAGTGACAAGTGATTGTCAACACTTTTTATAAAAGTTTTTTTCGCTCGTTGTTTTTTCGACAACGTTGCGGCTGCCTTAGCAACTTCATTATAATAACAAATGATTTGTTATTTGTCAACAACTTTTTTCAATTAATTTGTTGTCATATCAACAACCGTTAATCGTTTTATTTTTGCGACTTCGTTATAATATCATTTGTATTCTTGTGCGTCAACCCTTTTTTTCAAAAAGTTTTTTTGACCTCTCAGGTCATTTGGCACATGTAATAATATACCAACTAAACGCCTATCGGTCAATCATTTTCTATTTATTTTTTCAATATTTTCAAAAGCCGTTCAATGGCTATTAAATGCTATATATCGTTCGCCATTCATCCGTTTTCTTTTGCTTTCCTCTTAAAATGCGTTCTGCGATCGCTGTTTTTTAACCAAAGAAAAAAACCGTTCCTCCTGAAACGAGGCAACGGTTTTTTACATGATTATCTCATGGTTGGGAATAACAAGACATCTCGAATTGATTGGGCATCTGTCAACAGCATGACTAAGCGATCGATACCGATTCCTAATCCACCTGTTGGCGGCATGCCGTATTCTAATGCTTCTAGGAAATCTTCATCCACGCCATGCGCTTCATCGTTTCCTGCTTCACGTTCTTTTTCTTGTGCTTCAAAACGTTCTCGTTGATCGATTGGATCATTCAACTCTGTAAATGCGTTAGCAAACTCTCTTCCAACGATAAATAGTTCGAAACGATCCGTAAAGCGACCGTCTTCTGGATTTTTCTTCGCTAATGGTGATACTTCCACCGGGTGCCCAAAGACAAACGTTGGTTGTTGCAACGTTTCTTCCACGAATGTTTCAAAGAATTCATTGATGATATGGCCGACGGACATAGCATCAGTGATTTCAACATGATGTTTTTGAGCCAATTGGCGCGCTTCTTCCACACTCATTGGCTGCCAGAAATCGACACCCGTTTCGTTCTTAATGGCATCTACCATATGAATACGGGCAAAATCGCTGGCTAAATCAACTGTTTGCCCATCATATTGAATCGTCGCTGTTTGCAACACTTTTTCTGCAGCATGGCGAATGATTCCTTCGGTTAAATCCATCACATCTTTGAAGTCCGTATAAGCTGTGTAAGCTTCTAACATCGTAAACTCAGGATTGTGGGTTGTATCGATTCCTTCATTTCTGAAAACACGGCCAATTTCATAGACTTTTTCCATCCCACCGACAATCAAGCGTTTTAAATGCAACTCCAGCGCAATCCGCAAGTACAGATCAATATCTAATGCGTTATGATGTGTAATAAATGGACGTGCCGCCGCACCGCCTGCTTGGTTATGCAAGACTGGTGTTTCGACTTCAATATATCCATGGCTATCTAAATAACGGCGAATTTCACTAATGATCAGACTCCGTTTCATAAAGCGATCAAAACTTTCTTTGTTGCTGATCAAATCAAGATAACGTTGACGATAACGTTGTTCGATATTTGTCAACCCATGGTATTTATCTGGTAAAGGACGCAAGGCTTTAGATAAAATCACGATTTCTTTGGCTTTAACAGTTACTTCACCAGTATCAGTTTTCATAATTTCACCTGATACACCAAAAAAATCACCTAAATCTGCATGCTTAAAAACGTCATATGGTTCATCACCCACTTGATCTTTGCGGACATAAATTTGAATCTGGCCTTCGCGGTCTTGCAGATGGGCAAATCCTGCTTTCCCTTTTCCGCGTTTGGTTACAATTCTACCTGCTATACTGGCAGAAAGATGCATTTCAGCTAATTCTTCTTTGGTACGTTGATCAAACAGCTCATGTAACTCGGCAGAATTATGGGTGCGGTCAAATCGCTTCCCAAAAGGATCGATACCTTCTTCCCGTAATTTGTCCATTTTTTCACGGCGAACCAGCATTTGATCATTTAATTCTTCTTGTATTTGTCGTTCCTCTGTCACGAGTTTTCCTCCATTCTTAACTTGCGCTTCCTTCTTATAATGCCAATGAACATCTAAAAAATCAAGCCGAACTTTTGAATCGGCTTGATTTATTGCTCATTTAGGAGGGATTTGGTACCCCTTGTGCTTCCGTTTTTTCAACAAAAGCGTCTAACAGATCAAAAATCGTTTGTTTATTCTCCGCTTGATTGATCGCTGCTTTGACTTTCGCAGCACGGGAGATTCCTTTCAAATAGTAGGCGGCATGTTGCCTAAATTCCCGCGAAGCGATTGCTTCACCTTTCAAATCAGATAGACGATCTAGATGTAGTTTGGCTGTCGTGATTTTTTCTCTGGCAGACGGTTCCGGTAAAAGTTCCCCAGTTTCTAAATAATGTTTGGTTCGGTGGATCATCCACGGATTGCCTAAGGCAGCCCGACCAATCATCACTGCATCTGCACCAACTTCTTCCAACATACGCTTGGCATCTTCTGGTGTTTTGACATCTCCATTACCCATAAATGGAATCGTAAGCTGTTGTTTGACCCGTTTCAATACATCCCAATCAGCTGTACCTTCGTACATTTGGACTCTTGTGCGACCATGCATCCCAATAGCTGCGGCACCTGCTGCTTCGGCGGCTAAGGCATTTTCCACCGCAAAGACATGTGCTTCATCCCAGCCGATCCGCATTTTAACAGTGACTGGCTTATCAATAGCACTAGATACTGCGTGAACCATTTCGTAGACTTTATCTGGATCAAGCAGCCACTTGGCACCTGCTTCTGCTTTGATGATTTTGTTCACTGGGCAGCCCATGTTGATGTCGATAATGTCTGCTGACGTATTTTCAGCAACAAATTGCGCAGCTTCTACTAAAGAAGCTTTATTTCCACCGAAGATCTGAATACTCAACGGATGTTCTGTTTCATCGATAAACAGCATGTCTAATGTTTTCTTATTCCGCAGCTGAATACCTTTGTCACTGATCATTTCACAAACAACTAAGCCGGCCCCAAATTCCTTGACTGTGACGCGAAATGCTGAGTTGGTGATACCCGCCATCGGTGCAACAACGACACGATTGGGAATCTCAACCGAGCCAATCGACCATGTATGTGATTCTTTCAATTATGCACTCGCCTCTTTCTTTAACTCAGTCAGTTCTGCTTCGTCAAAATGATACTTGTTGCCGCAGAATGAACAAACAGCTTCCGCACTATGGTCCTCGTCGATCATCGCTTGGATCTCTTGTGCCCCCAATGTGATGATTGCTGTGGCAAATTTTTCTTTGTTGCAATCACAGCGAAATTGGACTGGCATCGTATCTAAAACTTCTACACTGGTATTTGGCAGCAATGTAGCCAAAATTTCTTCTGGCGTTTGCCCTTCGTCGATCAACGTTGATACCCGTGGCAATTCCTTTAGCCTTGTTTCGATAGCTGCAATGATTTCTTCGCTGGCACCCGGCATGATTTGCAGCATAAAGCCGCCCGCTGCCCGAATCGTGTCGTCCGTCTCAACCAATACACTTAAACCTACTGCAGAAGGGACTTGTTCAGAAACAGCTAAATAGTAAGTAAAATCTTCCCCTAGCTCTCCCGAAACAATCGGTGTTTGCCCCGAAAAAGGTTCTTTCAGCCCCAAATCTTTGATGACGGTAAAAATCCCTTGATTGCCAACGGCGCCTCTTACATCTAATTTTCCAGCTGCATTCAACGGCAAACTGATATGTGGATTTTTTATGTATCCTTTAACGTCCCCGTGGCCATTGCTATCAACAACGATTGCTCCGGCAGGACCATTTCCTTGAATCTTTACGGTCAGCTTATCTTCCCCTTTTAAGGTACTGCCCAACAGAAGCCCCCCCACCATACTGCGTCCAAGTGCAGCTGATGCTGTATTCCATGTTTGATGGCGTCTTTGCGCTTCAGCAACAGTTTCAGTAGCTGATACGGCATAAGCGCGCACAAAACCATCATAAGCCAACGCTTTAACTAAATAATCTTTCATGATAAATCTCCTTTTCATTCATTAGTGAATCATACTAGGAAGTGTCTTTTTTTTCAACTGTCTGTATTCGATTTAAAAAAAGTCTACTAACTTCGAAAGAAAAAGCATCGAGTCTCCTCGATGCTTTCCATTGATTACGCTTTGTCGTCAGGTTCATCTGAATCAGAGGCTTGTGCGTCTTCACTATTGCGACGAACATCTTCAAGCTGTTGATCAAAATCTTTGACTTCATGTTGTTCACTCGCTTTATCTGCAGCTTGTTTTTCGGCGTCTTTTTCTTCCAACGCACGTTTTGCTTCTTCAAAAGTTTGTGCTTTTTCACTTGGATACTCTGAATCTTCGGTGCCTTCAGGCATTTTGCCTTCTTCAAACAATGATTTGATTGCTTTGGCATCTAATGTTTCATGTTGCAAGAGTTTTTCGGCGATCAACTTATGTTGTGCACGATGCGCTTCAATGATTTCATGCGCTTTTTGATGGGCATCCATTAATATCTTACGTACTTCTTGATCGATCTCATATGCAACTTGCTCAGAATAAGCTTTCGTTTGACCGTAGTCACGGCCAACAAATACTTGATGGTTGCCTTCATATTGAACTGGACCTAATTTGTCACTCATTCCATATTCAGTGACCATGCTTCTTGCTAAGCCTGTAGCTTGTTCAAAGTCATTCGACGCCCCAGTAGATTGAACACCGAAGATGATTTCTTCTGCTGTTCGTCCACCTAACAAGCCGACGATTTGTTCAAACATATCTTCTTTGGTCATCAAGAATTGATCTTCTTTTGGCAAGGCGATCATATATCCGCCAGCACGCCCACGAGGGATGATCGTTACTTTGTGCACGACCCGCGCACGACTCAAGACTAGACCAACGATCGTATGTCCAGCTTCATGATAAGCCACCATTTCTCGTTCTCGTTTATTGATCACACGATCTTTCTTAGCAGGACCAGCAATCACGCGGTCTTCTGCCTCATCGATATCAGAAGCATCGATTTTTTTCTTGTTACGACGCGCAGCAACCAATGCAGCTTCGTTCAAGACATTCTCTAAGTCAGCACCTGCAAACCCTGGGGTTTGTTGCGCCACGACTTTCAAATCAACGTCATCTGATAGCGGTTTGTTCCGAGCATGGACACGTAAAATTGCTTCACGGCCTTTCACGTCCGGACGTCCAACTAAAATTTGACGGTCAAAACGACCAGGACGCAATAACGCTGGGTCTAAAACATCAGAACGGTTTGTTGCAGCAATAACAATCACACCTTCATTGCCATCAAAACCATCCATTTCAACCAATAATTGGTTCAATGTTTGTTCACGCTCATCGTGTCCGCCACCCATACCGGCACCCCGTTGGCGACCGACAGCATCGATCTCATCGATAAAGATGATAGCTGGTGCATTTTTCTTCGCTGTTTCAAACAAGTCACGGACACGGCTGGCACCGACACCGACGAACATTTCCACGAAATCTGAACCAGAAATCGAATAAAATGGCACGCCTGCTTCTCCCGCTACTGCTTTAGCTAACAATGTTTTACCAGTTCCTGGAGGCCCTTCAAGCAAGACACCTGCAGGGATCCGGGCACCCAATTCAACGAATCGTCTTGGGTCTTTTAAGAATTCGACGACTTCTACCAGTTCTTGTTTTTCTTCTTCTGCACCGGCTACATCGGAGAACCGGACACGGTTGGCTTTTTTGTCGGCTTCTTTGGCTTTTGATTTACCGAAGTTCATCACACGGCCGCCACCGCCGCCACCGCCGCCACCTTGCTGACTCATCATCATATAGAAAAAGAAAATAATGATCACGATCGGCAAGAAGCTGATCAATAGCGATAACCAGATACCGCTGTTTGATTCTTCCTCGATGGTTGTTTTGACTCCCTCAGCAGAAGCAAGACTTGTCACTTCGCTCAATGTTGAGTCATTTGGCAAAATAATGGTTGTAAAACGGGTCGAACTTGATGAAGAATTTCCGCCTAAAACGGACAAACTATTGTCATTGCTGATCGTTTGTTCTTCATTATATTCTCCCACGATTCGATACACACCATTAGCTGGTTGAACAGTGAATTGTTTAACTTTCCCATCTTTTAACTGTTCGGTAAAGGTGGAATACTCAATCGTTGGTGTTTGTTGGCTGCCATTTCCGAAAATGAAATAAACAACCATGACCATTGCCAACAAGACGAGTACATAATATAAGGTATTTTTTACCATACCGTTATTTTTCTTATTCATGCGTACCTCCTTGGCTATTTTGTTTTATCAATCCTGACCATTTGATTGTATCACAATTGATTTAGAAGAGTCACTAATTTGACTGATAAACACTTGGTTTTAATACGCCAACGTAAGGCAAATTGCGATATTGTTCTGCGTAATCCAGTCCGTATCCAACAACAAATTCATTTGGCACATCAAACCCGATATAATCGGCTTCAATATCCACGACGCGGCCTTCAGGTTTGTCTAATAATGTCACGATTTTGACCGACTTGGCTTTACGGTATTTGAACAGGTCAACTAAGTAAGCCAATGTACGTCCACTGTCGATAATATCTTCCACGATCAACAAATCTCGTCCTTCAACGTTGGTATCCAAATCTTTGACGATTTTCACTTCACCTGAAGAAATCATTGCATTGCCATAGCTGGAAACGTCCATAAAATCGAGTTCCAAGTAGCAATCCATTTCCCGAACGATATCCGCCATGAATGGCACTGCGCCTTTCAATACACCAACGACTAATGGGTTCTTGTCAGCATAAGCTATCGTCAATTCTTGACCCAATTCAACACAACGATTTTTGATTTCATCACGTGTAATCAAAACTTTTTCAATATCTTTATCTAGCATAAAGTTCTCCTTCCAACTCTTACTCCTGATATTTATAAAGAAGTATGTAGTGTATTTTATCAGTTTCTGGTGCAATACTCAAATAGGAAAATACATGCGGCAATAGGGCTATGACCTCTTGCTGCGGAGTAGTGACGATCCAACTTTTTTCCCGTTTGGCATTTGGTAGCTTGCGATCGATAAAAAAGCGACTGATTTTTTTCTGTAAGTTTGCCTGCAATTGAATACGGTCGCCAGGTTTACGCTTTCGAACAAGCAACTCAGAAGAATAGTCTATCGGTAATTCTTGCGAAAACTCCGACCAATTTGTGATTTTTTTGGGAATTTCGACATCATCACTACAAAAATACCCAATCCATTCTGTCTCAGAAAGAAAAATACCTGTACCTAAAGACAAGTGAATCTCTTTGGCGGATGAAAAGGCGGCGGCTTGCGGCAATGATCTTTTTGCGATGATCAACGAGTCGTAACTGCGGCGTACTTGCCAATCATCCCCAATATCTAGCTGCCATTGTCCTTGTTGTGTATCCAACAATCGAAGTATTTGCTGCAGTTGCTTATGATTCAGCTCTCCTTGCGGGTTGACTTGCTGCAGCACAGCAGCAAAAAAGTAATAACGGGCGGCTTCTGTAAAATCAGGCAATTGCTTTAGCGAAATCTGCCATTGTCCTTCTTGCTGATGAAGATATCGCGTCATCCACTCCTTTTGTTGTTCCCCAATCAGCTGCTCCCCATAAATCATTTCTTTTGATAACTGTTGAAAATGTTGAACTGTCTGCGGGTTTTCAGCTTTTAACAGCGGTAAAACTTGCTGTCTGATACGATTGCGCAAGTAGGTATCTTGCAGATTCGTTTCATCTTCAAAATAGGCTACTTGGTGTATTGCAGCAAAACGCTGAATCTCCTCTTTAGTCGTCGTCAACAATGGTCTCATAAGGATGCCGCCATGAAAGTCTTGTCTCTGTCTAATGCCAAAAGCATTTTTGAGACTGCCGTCGCGGATGATTTTCATCAGCATCGTTTCTACTTGATCGTCTCCATGGTGGGCTGTCAATAGAATTGGATAGTTGTGCATTTTCATGATTTCCGCAAAAAATGCATAGCGGAATCTACGCGCTGCCGCTTCGATCCCTGTCGATGGTGCTGTCTCCCATTTGCCTTCATAATAAGGAATGTTGCGGACAGCACAATATTCTCTAAGAAACTGTGCTTCCTCCTTTGAAGCCTCTCTTAATTGATGGTTGACATGGGCAACAGCGAACGGTTGGTCTGTTGCATCGGCGAAGAGTTTCTCCATCGCTGTTAAAAGAACCATCGAATCGATTCCTGTTGAGACGGCTAGCAAATAGCGCTGTTCTTCGCCAGCTGCCACTGCTGCCAGCTGTTGCCGGATCGTTTCGATCACCATCACACACTTCCTCTCATTCATCTCATGCTGCAATAAAGAAAGCTGAAACAAAACAATCCAATGGTTTTGTCCCAGCTTTCGTCTAACTTGCTATTCACCTTTTAGTTGCGTCGACCGCCACGGCCGCCGCGTTTTCCTTCAGTGTTGCGGCGTAGTGAAGAAAGACGATCATCACTATCTTTAAGAAAAGAACTCATCAATGAATCGAAGTCTTGTTTGTTTGCATTCGCAGGTTGATTACGTGAAAAAGATTTCTTCGGATTTGGCCGATTAAATTCTTTTTTCGGGTACTCGCGTTTTTCCTCTGGTTTGTCTTCAGCTTTACGGATCGACAAACCGATTTTCCCATCATTGCCAATGGCTGTGACTAGCACGGTAACTTCATCGCCAACTGTTAATACATCATGAATATCTTTTACAAAGCCATTTGATACTTCACTGATATGTACCAAACCTGTTTTCCCCTCACCCAAATCAATGAACGCACCAAAATTTGTAATACCAGACACTTTGCCCTTTAGTTTCGCTCCAACTTCGATTGACATATAAAAAATGTTCCTCCTAATTTTAACCCATTTGAAATTCATTCAAACTACTCAGTTGAGTAGGTATAACCGAACTAATCTTGTGATGCTGTCGTTGACTCGCTGCTATCTGCAGTCGAATCAGCGGTTGTTTCTGTTTCATTGCTATCTGGCAAAACAGGATAGATTTTCTCGTCGTCTTTTGAATAGAACAGACGGCTGCGTGCTAATTTCGCCACATATTCATCATCTTGCAACAATGCCACATCTCGCGTTAAATCGGCGGTCACTTTTTCAGCAGCTTCTTGTTTTGCGATCGTCTCTGTCTTGTATTCATTCAACTTCTGCAATCGTAATTGATCGTTAAACAGTTGAATACCGGCAATGGCAAAGAGCACCAATGCTGCGATGAAAAAAACGGCGAGTCGACGCCGACGAAAAATAACTTGTCGCCGTTCTTTTTCAAACTGCGCAAATTTTTCTTTCGCATAATCGGTTTGCAACAGTTCTATTTTATTTTTTGGCTCTTTTGACAATTGAACTCGCTCCCGTCGCTACGCTTGTTTTTTACATTATACCAACATACACATGGCTTGTCTAACTGAAAATACCGTAAAAATCAAGCATTTTCTGAAATTCTTTCTTCTGAAATGATCTCATACATTTTGGCAGCGTCCTCTTTTTTGGTTGACTCATGTAATTCTCTGACTTTGATTTCCAAAACTTTATTGCCAAACTGGATCCGCACTGCATCGCCAACTCTGACATCTGTGCTCGACTTTGCCAGTTTTCCATTGATTTGGATACGTCCTTTGTCCGCCACTTCTTTGGCTACTGAACGACGTTTGATGATTCTTGAAATTTTAAGGAATTTATCTAATCTCATGTTTTCCACCTCTTAATAATTTTTTGCCAAATGGTACCAATAGCCATTCTCTGATGGTTAATAATTTGATTTTGATAGCTGTAAGGATAAAAACTCCTCCGCCAATGAGCACACCGCCGATACAGAAAAGAAATGCTTGCCAGCGATGGGTCACCGCACCATTGCTTATGATGGATACGCAGGCATAGTATGCAAACAACATGCTAGCCATCACAGCCAAACAGACAACTAACTTCTTGCCATAGTTCCCTTCAAACCAAAAACGATTCAAGTCACTGGCCTGTCCATGATGCTCTGACCAAACAAAGCACACAAGCGTAGCACCTAATCCCAATAATGTGCTGAAACTTGCGCCCACTGTGCCGAAGTTAACTGTTAGCGGCCACATAGATAGCCCCTTCATCAATAAACCAACTGCCGCAGCAATCAGTCCGAAGCGAAATGCATTGCGGCTTTGCTGGATACTCTGATAAGCTTGGATCGCTGCCATCAAGGCAACTGATAACACAAATAATACCAAAGTCGTATTACCTGAACCATCTTTAAACAACGCAAAATTGATATACGGTAGTAAGATAGCCAGACCGACAGCCGAAGCCGAAGCAATACCAATCGTTAAACGTAGATACATTTTGGCCGACTTCTCAAAAAGCCCTTGGTTTTTCACAGTCAAGTATTTAGTCAATGTCGGCAAAAATGTTGAACTTAACGCCATGGCAATCACCAAACCTAACTGCACCAACGGTTGACCGCGATCGTATATTCCCTTCGCAATCCGGGCACTTTGTGCAGGCATGCCGCCCGCATCGAGTGCATTCGTCAGCAAAAAAGAATCGATCAACTGAAACAAAATCAAAAAACCACTATACACCGTCAACAATCCGCCTTCTAGAAAGAACCGCTGCCGAAGCGTTCCCGCCTTTACTCCGCCGACATTGCTTCTTTTCAATGAAACCGTTTTGCCGTTGATTTTCCGACTATAATAGCTTAAAATCCGCCAAGCTGCAAGTCCACCCATCAAAGCGCCAGCCATTGCCAAAGTGCCTGTTTGATAAATCGTCCAACCGAAACGTTGGAAGCACATGGCTGCAAACAAGATCACACCTACACGCAAGAGTTGTTCGACCACTTGTGAAACCGCGGTCGGCACCATTTGCAGATTGCCTTGAAAGATACCGCGATAAAAAGTCAATGGCGGGACAAACAAAAACGTAAAGGATACGACTCTTATCAAATTGGCCAATTGCGGATCGCCCATCACTTGCGCGATTGGTCCAGCAAATACAAAGGTGCCAAACCACAATCCGACAGCTGACCATACCACATAAGGAATCATTACCTGCAGCTTTTCTCTGCGTTTAAGGGGATCGCTTTCTTCAGCTACGATCCGAGAAATAAATTGCGGCAGCCCTGATAAGGCCAAGGTCATCGCCAGGCCATATATCGGGTAAACTTGCTGATAGACATAGAATCCTTCATCCCCCACCAGATTCTGAAAAGGAACACGGTAGATCGCACTTAATATTTTTGCGATGAAAGAAGCAATCGTGAGAATAAACGCGCCTTCCATCGTGCGTTTCAATTGTGATTTTGGCATCCCCTCGGTTCCTTTCCCTTAGTTTACTGGCTGATACTTCTGCTCACGCAAAGCTTTTACAAAATCTTGCACTTCTAATAACCACGCACTTTCTTTGAGTGTTGTTGGAATTTGTAATTTGATCGTCATCCGTTCTCGCTCGACACCCATCGTGGCTTTTAACTTTGTTGCCTTCAAGGCTTCAAATAGTTGTTCCACCGAATATTGCTTGGTACCAACTTTGCTTAATGTAAAGTGAATCGATTGCTGCTGTTTGCGGATCGTATCTAACAACGCACGCTCGCCGTTCATTTTGATTTCCCCTACAGTCAGCAAATGAACGACTTCCGTTGGATATTCACCAAAACGGTCCAACAGATCATCTTGTAATTCATCCACCGCTTCTTGGCTATCCAACTCACGGATCCGCTTATAAATTTCGATTTTTTGCCGTTCGTCTTCAATATAAGAGGTGGGCAAGTAGGCATCGATGCCCAGGTCGATCTCAACAGTTGTTTTTTCAGTTTGGGCATTTTTCCCTTGTTTACGAGAAACGGCTTCTGACAGCATTTGTGAATACATATCAAAACCGACCGCATCAATAAAGCCATGTTGCTGGGCCCCAAGCAAATTGCCTGCGCCGCGGATCGATAGATCCCGCATGGCGATTTTGAAGCCTGAACCTAGTTCGGTAAAGTCTTTGATTGCTTGCAGCCGTTTTTCACTGACTTCATTCAAGACTTTTTGCTGCTCATACATAAAGTAAGCGTAAGCCACACGATTGCTTCGACCGACCCGACCTCTTAATTGATACAATGTTGATAAACCCATGTAGTCGGCATTTTCAACAAACAGTGTATTGGCATTGGGAATATCGACACCCGTTTCAATGATCGTGGTCGTGACTAAGACATCAAATTGGCCTTCAATAAATTCAAAGAGGGTATTTTCTAATTGGATTTCTGTCATTTGTCCATGGGCGTACGCGATGCGTGCCTCTGGCACCAAGGCTTGGAGTTCTTCGACTTTTCGCTCAATCGTATCCACACGATTATAAAGATAAAAGACTTGACCTCCCCGTGCCATTTCTCGTTGGATTGCTTCGCGGACAGCACCTGGATTCATTTCCATGACATAGGTTTGGATCGGATAACGATTTTCTGGCGGTGTTTCGATCACCGATAGGTCACGTACACCCAACATCGACATATGCAATGTCCTTGGGATCGGTGTAGCCGTCAATGTTAAAACATCGACTTGAGAACGCAATTGTTTCAATCGTTCTTTATGTTTGACCCCAAAGCGTTGTTCTTCATCAATGACCAATAAACCTAAATCAGCAAAAACCACATCTTTGGATAGCAGCCGATGGGTGCCCACCAAAATATCAACTTGGCCTTTTTTGACTTGTTCGATCGTTTCATTCTGCTGCTTTTTGGTACGAAACCGACTCAAGACGCCGACATTGACCGGGAACCCCTCAAAACGATCCACCATGGTTTCATAATGTTGTTGTGCCAAAATCGTTGTTGGCACAAGAAACGCCACTTGTTTGCTTTCTTTGATGGCTTTGAAGGCTGCGCGTAATGCAACCTCTGTTTTCCCAAAGCCAACATCTCCCACCAACAAACGATCCATTGGTTTTTCTTTCTCCATATCCCGCTTGATCTCTGCAGTACTCCGCAGTTGGTCATCCGTTTCCGAGTATGGGAAGGCATCTTCGAATTCTTTTTGATAACCGTCATCTGGTTGAAAAGCAAATCCTTTTTCTGATTCGCGTTTGGCATAGAGCAAAATCAAATCATCGGCAATATCTTCGATTTTTGCGGTGACTTTACGTTTGGTTTTTGCCCATTCGCTCCCACCGAGTTTATTGATTTTTGGTGTTTTTGATTCTGATGCCACGTATTTTTGGATCAGATTCAATTGGGTAACAGGAATGAAGAGTTTGTCTTCATTTTGGTAAAGGATCGTCATATAGTCTTGGTGGACACCATCGACTTCCAAGGTTTCCATCCCAATATATTTCCCGATCCCGTGGTTCGCATGAACCACATAGTCTCCTGTTTTTAATTCATTGTAACTCTTTAAGCGTTCCGCATTGGTGACATTTTGACGGCGGGTCCGCTTTTTGTTCATTTTTTGGAAAATCTCTTTTTCAGTCACTACGACCAATTTGTCTTGCGGCATCTCGAAACCGCTTTGCAAGGTTTCAACGACGATTTGTGTTCGACCAGTAAAAAGTCGGTCTTTTGATGTTTGAACCGCATAAATATCATGATCCCGCAAATCTTGCTCTAATTTTTTGGCCCGCTCTTGATCACTGACCAGAAAAATCACTGTCTGTTGTTGTTTTTCCCAACGATCGATCTCCACTTTCAACAAGCCCATTTGGCTGAAAAACTGCTGCATTGGCCGATATTGGAATTGATGGATGGCTTGAAAACGAATGTTTCCCATCCCCTTTTGGAAAAAAGAGAAGAAACTTGTCACAAAGGTCTCTTTTTGGATCAGTTGATGCACATCGATTCCAAAATGCTGTTCTGAAAAGACCCGTAATTCCGCAAGCTTTTGGGTATGCCATTCCGCTTCTTCTCGCTCGATTTCACGGTTGGTTTCCATAATACGCGCGTAATCATCGATCATCAACAAGGCATCTTTGGAAAAATAATCCAAAATGCTTGTTTCTTTATTATATAAGAGATCGGTATAATATCGTGCATTTTCTCCAGGAATACCGGCTTGCCACTCGGCAGCCAACTGTCCAAAGTAATCTTGAAGGAAAGTTCGATCAACTTCTTCTTTGGTGATTGCCAACCTTTTGGACAACAACTCTTGGATGCGGGCTTGTCCAGCAGCTAAATCTTGTGCCGAAAAAACCAATTCTGATGTAGGTAAAATCGTTACCTTTTCAAGCGTTTCGACCGAACGTTGTGTCTCCACGTTGAAAGAACGCATCGAGTCGATCTCTACATCGAACAACTCGATCCGTATTGGGTAAGCAGCGCTTAAAGGATAAATATCTAAAATACTGCCGCGGATACTGAATTCTCCGGGCTTACCGATCATTGATTGCCGTTCATAGCCCATCAAGACTAATTGTTGGGGCAAAGCGTCTAGATCAATCTCATCCCCAACCTGCCATTGAAACTGATTGGCCTGCCAAGTGGCTTTGGTCGGTAAATATTTTCTCAATGCAGCGACTGGCAATACATAAATACCGGCTTTGCCCTCCGTGACCGCATTGAGTGCAGTCACTCTTTCTTCACGGGCTTCTGGGGAAGAAAAAGCCATTTCCGCAGACAAGACTTCATCTACTGGAAAGACATACACCTCTTCGATGACATTCCGCAAATCTTCTGCTAATTGATTGGTATAGTATAAATTGGGAGTCACCACGATTACTTGCTTATTAAATGACTGATAGGCGCCTGCGATTGCTACTGTTTTAGCAGATCCTGCCAAGCCAGTCAGCAATTGACGCGGCACTTCATTTTTTAGTTCTGTATGCCAAGCAGCCACAGTCGGTACTTTATTGATTAATTCGATAACGTCCATTTTGGCCTCCTTAATTAAATCGATTCATTGTGGCAATAAAGTCGCCATTGGTCAAGTAATCGATACTGGCTTCAACCGCTTTGTCGATACTGCCAAGAACGATCGGTAAATCATCTTTGCTAAATGGGCTAAGCACATGATCAACGACTGTACGTCCTGGTAAAGGACGATCGATACCAACTTTTATACGGTCAAAGACCGTCGTATTCAAATGGGCAATGATGCTCTTGATCCCATTGTGTCCACCAGCGCTTCCTTTTTGACGCAGGCGGATTTTGCCAAGTGCCAAATCAAGGTCATCATAGATAACCACCAGTTCTTCTGGATAGACACCAAAATACGTCATCAACGGCCCTACCGCACGTCCTGATTCATTCATAAATGTTTGCGGCTTGACCAATAAGATTTTTTCGCCATTTAAAAAAAAGGTAGCAACTTCCGCCTCAAAGGCAGAGCCTTTGAAAGAGGCTTGATGGGTGTGTGCTAGGGCATCTACCACCATAAAACCAATATTATGTTTTGTTTTTTCATATTTTCTGCCGGGATTGCCCAGACCAACGATCATTTTCATGTGGGAATACACTCCATTAATTAGAATCATGTTCAAGTCTATTTCATTTATTTTATAATTTTTTTGCGCCAAACACAAAATACTGGGCACATATTTGCGCCCAGTTGCTAGAACTATTACATTATAACACGAAACTAACTGTTATGGTTACGCTATCTTGTTCAGTTTTTATCTTTCTTAACAAATCTTAATGAAAGCTTGATATAGAAAGATTTTGACGCAATAACAAAGAAAGCATTTACAACTGAAACAGCAATATTTTGTGTAATATTGTTGTGCAAATCACATGACAAATGTTGTTGAAAGTGTTAGGATATTAGCGTGTAAAACAATTAAGTGGAAGGAATGATACACAGATGACTGCAAAAACGAACAAAAAAGATCACCAAAAGGTAATTCTTGTTGGAGACGGTGCGGTTGGTTCTAGTTACGCATTTGCGTTGGTAACACAAAACATTGCGCAAGAAGTCGGAATCATTGATATAAATACAGCAAAAACAGAAGGCGACGCAATTGACTTGTCACATGCTTTGGCATTTACTTCCCCTAAAAAAATCTATGCAGCGTCCTATGCTGATGCCCACGACGCTGATTTAGTCGTAATCACAGCTGGTGCGCCTCAAAAACCAGGCGAAACTCGTTTAGATTTAGTTCATAAAAACTTAAAAATCAATCGTGAAGTTGTGACGCAAATCGTTGATTCAGGTTTCAACGGTATATTCTTAGTTGCGGCAAACCCAGTAGATATTTTGACTTATTCAACTTGGAAATTCTCTGGTTTCCCTAAAGAACGCGTCATCGGTTCTGGTACTTCATTAGACTCAGCTCGTTTCCGTCAAGCTTTGGCTGAACTTGTTGATGTAGATGCACGTAACGTCCATGCCTATATCTTAGGTGAACACGGCGACTCAGAGTTCCCAGTTTGGTCACATGCCAACGTTGCTGGTTTACAAATTTATGAATGGGTCAAAAACAACCCTGATATCGATGAAGAAGCCATGGTCAACTTATTCTTTAGTGTCCGTGATGCAGCCTACACGATCATCGAGAAAAAAGGTGCGACATTCTACGGTATCGCTGTTGCATTAGCACGTATCACTCGTGCAATCTTAGACGATGAAAATGCAGTCTTGCCATTGTCTGTTTATATGAATGGTGAATATGGCTTGAATGATATTTATATTGGTGCTCCTGCAGTCATCAATGCCCAAGGAATCCAAAAAGTCATTCAAATTCCATTGACCGATGCTGAAAAAGATCGGATGGCTGCTTCTGCGAAACAATTGCAAGATATCCTAAATGAAGCTTTTGCAAAACTAGATGCAGAAGAAAAAGCATAATCCATTCTTCTAAATAAAGAGCGTGCGCACAAGGGATACGGTTGTATCTCTTGTGCTTTTTCTTTATAGGTCTTCCTGGATCTGTTTAAGATAGTTTAAGAATTCTCTATTTTTTCAAGAAACTTTCATTCGTCTAGTTCGCTTTCAAGATAGAATATGGTATTATTTAAACGTTCTTATTGTTTATCATGACATGCAAAAAAAGGAGTAATTGAATGACTCGTTCGAACAAACATAGCAACACAAACAGCAAAACGAAGAAGATCATTCTGATCGTCTTGGCGGCTTTACTTGTGTTGATCGCTGGCGGTTATACCTACCGAAGTACATATTATGCAACCCGATTTTTGCCCAATACTAAAATAGACGGCATCGATATTAGTGATAAAACCATCGCGGAAGCCAATACCCTCTTGCATGACCGTTACTCGCAAGAAAACTTTACGATCAAAGATGGCGATAGTGAATGGAAAACTGTCAATCTGGCACAATTTGGTTTGCAAACAGATTTCACTGATGAATTGCAATCATTGAAAGATGACCAAAATCAATGGAGCTGGGGCGTCGCTTATGTGTCTGCAGCTGAAGAAACAGCTTTAGACAATGTTTCTGTTGACCAAGATACGTTAACCGCTGAAACAAAAAAAATCCAAACTGAATTAGAAACCTTAAACGAAGACCGCACCAAATCAGCAGATGCCACCCTTGAAAAAGGCGAAGATGGTTTTTCTATCAAACCTGAAGTTGTCGGCGATGCGATTGATGTCGATCAAGCAATCGCAGATTTACAAGAAGCTATCGTAAGTGGTGAAAAAGAATTAGATTTGACTGCCTATGAAACGAAACCAAGTGTCACGTCAGATGATACCGATTTGACCAAAGAAAAGGATGCATTAAATAAGATTGCCCAAGTTACAGCTACTTACTCGATCAATGGTTCGACTTTCCAGATTCCAACTGCTACGATCATGGATTGGTTGTCTTACAAAGATGGTGAAACATCGATCGATGAAGACAAAGTTCGTTCCTACGTCAGCGAATTGGGAGACAAATACAATACGAGTACCAATTCATCGACCTTCAACAGCACCAAACAAGGAGAAGTCACTGTACCCGCCGGAACGCTAAGTTGGACGATCCAGACCGATACAGAAACTGCTGCTTTGATCGACGCTTTGAAAACTGGTGAAGATTTCACCCGCTCCCCTGTTGTGAAAGGCAGTGCCGATGCCAGTGCACCACTATTTGGTGATACGTATATTGAAGTCGATTTGAAAAATCAACATATGTGGTATTACAAAGATGGCGCAGTTGTCTTAGAAACAGATATTATTTCTGGCAAGCCAGCAACGCCTACGCCGACTGGTGTCTTCTATGTTTGGAACAAAGAAGAAGATGCTACCTTAACTGGTGAAGATTACGCCTCTCCTGTCGATTACTGGATGCCGATTGATTGGTCAGGTGTCGGGATCCATGATTCCGACTGGCAATCCGAATACGGTGGCGATCTATGGAAGACCCGTGGTTCTCACGGATGTATCAACACACCGCCAGGCGTGATGAAAGAACTTTACAGCAAAGTGGAAGTTGGTACACCTGTTATCGTGATTTAAAGCAAAAACCTTTCGACAAAAAAGTCGAAAGGTTTTTTATTGTTTATTTTGACTAGTGATCGTTATTGCCAAAACAGCAATCAAAATCACGGATACCAGCCAGATCGTCCGATGAAATAAAATCGTTCCCAATAAACTACTCAAGACTGCGCCTAGGAAGAAACCGCCAATGATCAAGGCAATCGAGATGATTTTCGGTGTCACAGCATGATCTTTCTTAAATACCCGCAGATATAGATAATCCGCGAGGGAGCGCAAATTCCCAGTGGTCATCGTGGTCGCATATGGCATCCCAGCTAGTTTGCGATACGCCGCATATTGGATCGCTGCAAAAAAAGACAACCCCGCATCTATCATGACATTCGGTAATACCTGGGCAAAAAAACCTAAAATAAAGATACCGATTGCCTCAAAAATCAATGCGGCATTTTGCCAGACAATCCAACCACCAGTTGGAAAGTGATGTTGTAAATAGTTGGTTACCATAATACCAATCAAAAATAGTGTAATTGGCGGTAAGTAATGCATAGCTTGAGAAAAATTTCCCGTGGACAAATTGATACCCAATAAAATCACATTTCCCGATTGCATACTGGCAAAAACTTCTCCGTGAAAAAGATACGTATATGCATCTAAAAAGCCGCCGGCCATCGCCAAAAGTATGCCTACTGGTAAACTTTCATGGACGACCATCACTGGTTCATTTTTTATTGAATTGCTCGTTTGTTTTTGCATCTATTTCGCCTCTGTTGTCTTTAAAGATAAATTTTTTAACTGTAGCCGTAAGATTATATCACTTACGCTTTTTTTTGCGCCATACGCACCAGAGCCAACTGATCAAAACCGCTGTCGCTGCCCCTGCAGAATCCAACATCACGTCTTGAAACAAAGGGGTCCTGCCGCCTGTCAACATTTGATGAAATTCATCGATTCCCGCATAACCGGTCGCAGCTAACCATGCAAAAAAGGCCGCCAACCAAAAAGGGATTCGCCGATAGACCAAGACAAAAAATAAACTGCCGCTCAATAAAAAATAAGTAAAAAAGTGGGCGCCCTTACGGATAAAAAATTCCACAAAAGAAAAATAACCTTTAGCTGCAATGCTGACCTCGGAACCAGCATAGGAAAAAGAAATACCCGACAACCCTTCTTTAAAGGGTTCACTTTTTAAAAGGCGAGACAATAAGCCGACCTGTGATTGCTGTTCATAGGTTTGGGAAGAACTAATGAATAGCACCACAATCACTGCTAAGGCCACGAAAAAATAAAAATTTGAATCTTTCAGTAACTTTTTCATCGTTTTCACTCCTCATTTTCCTATCTTACCATTTCCAATGATCGATGCAACCACTTTTCTTGAGTTATGCTATACTTGAATAGGTTCAATATATTAAAGGAGGTTTGATAGGGATGACCTATTCAATCAATTGGAATCTAGAAACTATTTTTCCAGGAGGCAGCCAGTCAAAAGCATTACAAGAACGGATGACTCTTCTAACAGAACAAATCACCAACTATCGTACACATGTCGATGAATGGACACCTGGTGGAGAAGGTACAGCAGCTGGTTTAACAGCCCTACTCGAGTTATCAGCAACGATCAGCCAAGGTTTTTCTCAATGCGGCAGTTTTATCAATGCGTTGTTATCAGCCAATGTCAATGACAACCAAGCCAAACTATTATCTGGTGATCTGTATGCCAAATTACCAGCTTTACAATCCGCTCAAACTGTCTTTTCTAAGAAATTGACAGAAATTTCTGAGGATGATTGGCAAACATTGATGACAGATCCTTCTTTAGCACCCGTAGCTTTTCGTTTAAGCGAAATTCGTCGCGATGGCAAAGAGTTGTTGTCAGAGGCCGAAGAAAATATCATCAATACACTCAGTCTGGATGGTTTGAATGCATGGAGTCAACACTATGACACGATTGTTGCAGGAATCGAAATTCCCTTTACGCAAGAAGATGGGACTACAATCACATTGTCGGCTGGCCAAGCCTTCAATAAAATGATGGGAGATCCTGACGCTGAAGTGCGGGCCCGATTGTTCGATACATGGGAAAAAACTTGGGCAGAAAAAGAAGATCTATTTGCGGATACGTTAAATCATCTCGATGGGTTCCGGCTATCCACTTTCAAATTGCATGGTGTGACCGACTATTTAAAAGAACCTTTAGAATATAACCGGCTACAAAAAGCGACATTGGATGCAATGTGGGCGACGATCCAAAAAAATAAACAACCAATCGTCGATTTCTTGACCCGTAAAGCCAACCTTTTCGGCAAAGAAAAAATGGCTTGGCAAGACCAAGATGCCCCAATCATCTTAGGCGATATGGAAGAAAGAACCTATTCCTTTGATGAGGCGGCCGAGTTTATCTTGACCAATTTCCGAAAATTCAGCCCTAAAATGGCTGATTTTGCCCAAATTGCTTTCGAAAACAGCTGGATCGAAGCCGAAGATCGTCCAGGTAAACGTCCTGGCGGGTACTGTACCAGCTTACCTGAAACCAAAGAATCACGTATTTTTATGACTTATAGCAATTCAGTCAACGAAGTGGCTACCTTAGCTCATGAATTAGGCCATGCTTTCCACAGCAGTGTCTTATGGGAGTTACCAGAATTAAATCGAAATTATGCAATGAACGTTGCCGAAACTGCAAGTACCTTTGCAGAATTGATCGTGGCAGATGCAACCTTGAAAGAAGCCACGACCAAAGAAGAAAAAATCAACTTGCTAGATGCCAAAATGCAAAATGCCATCGCGATGTTCATGAATATTCATGCCCGCTTTATTTTTGAAAACAGCTTCTATCAAGCACGACAAGAAGGGTTGGTTTCACCAGAACAAATCACCGAAATGATGACTGCGGCACAAAAAGAAAGTTATGCAGACGGACTTTCTAGCTACCATCCTCACTTCTGGGCGGCCAAATTGCATTTCTTTATCGATGATGTCCCATTCTATAACTTCCCATATACCTTTGGCTATTTATTCAGCATGGGAATCTATGCCTTTGCCAATCAAAAAGGCGCTAGCTTTGAAGAAGAGTATATCGCGCTTTTACAAGACACTGCCGCAATGACCACAGAGGAATTGGCACAAAAACATCTAGGTGTCGATTTGACGAAACCAGATTTTTGGCAAGCTGGAATCGATATGGTCTTGCAAGACATCAACAGTTTTATGGAATTGACAGAAGAATATCTATAAAAAAAGACCGTTGCAGTCATGACTGCAACGGCTTTTTTTAGGCATTGAGCAAGGTCAAGCCGATGGTTAAGTAACCAGCATACAAACACCAAATCAAATAAGGAATAAATAAGTACAGTGCTTTCTTATCTACCCGAGCAAATAAAACCATACAGATGATCACGGATATAATAAGCAGGACAATCACGATCGTTCCTGCCCAATACGCTTGCCAACCAAAAAAGACAATACTCCATAAGAAGTTTAACACTTGTTGGATCCCAAAAAAGAGATATGCTTGTTTCTTAAAGACCGGATTGACTTTTGCGGTAATCAAGAAATACAACGCCGTACCCATAAAAGCATACAAAATCGTCCAAACGATACCAATAATACCGCCAGGGGGTGCTAAAAATGGTTTGTCCATTTGGGCATACACACCTGCGATATCACCTGCAAATAAACTTGATATAATACCAGTTGCTTCGATGCCGATCACACAAACGAGCCAGAGAATAAATTTCATTATGGTCACTCCTTCTTCCTTTCCTTAATGGTACCATTGAAATGATGAAAAGGAGGTCTCTCATGCTTACATGCAGCTACACAGATGCTTCCAGATATTTGCTCCTCTTCTTATCGATCAGTATGCGTGGATCCAATACGTTTACAATGCAGTTTCAGCTTTTCGCCGATCACGGTCGATATATTTATACAACGCACCAAAGCGTCCCCGATACCCTTTTTGCCAAGGTTTTTCTTTGCCGCAAAAATGCAGCAGTGCAGTATGCTCGATCACCCAGTCCATTCGCCATTCGCCTAAGCTGATTGTTTCGTATGTTCTATTTTTGCGTACATCGTAATTATAAATGTGGTCTGGAACGGCGATGATCCGCTCACCATATAAGCCATTCAAAATGTCCTGATCCGGCAAAAACAAATTCAATTGATTTTTTTTGATAAATGCCGCAATTTCGGATTCCTTGACTTCGCTTCTTAGTTGCTGCAAATTCATCAGCAAAACCCCAGAATTAAAATAGCCTTCGGATTCATAATTACCTAATCGAACTTTATTCAAAACGGTTGTCATTTCTGTCAACTTCGCGTGGCTGGCAGCTGCATAAAGCGCCTCTCCTAAAGGCAATTGATAAAGCGGGGTCAAGTCATTGATACATAAAATATCCGCATCCAAATACAAAATCCGTTCTAAATCCTTTGGCAAATAATTTTGTGCCAGCAAACGATAATAGATTGATTCAGGGTAGCGATCGCTGACTGGCGCCTCTTTGAATATCGACCCTGAACCAATGACAACAGGATGATACTGCATATCAAATTGTTGACAAAAAAAATGCAATTCTTCCGTTTTGATCAAGGTTTGCTCTTGTAAAACATAGACATTGATTTCTTTTTGCTGGGTATGTTGCCTGATCGAATAGAGTGTCGTTTTTAGTTGTTCGCTAAACCGATCATCGATAGCAAAAAGCAAATTCATTCTTCCATCACTCCATTTCTCAATTCAACTGATCGCAATCAGCCAAACCTTCCTTCTGCTTATAGTATACCCGATTCCTCAAAATTTACTAAAAGATACAAACAGCACAAAAAAATGACAGAATCTAAAACAACGTACGTTTACCCAGGGACCCAAGATCTCCTCCCATAAGGCCCTGAACAAAACTCCGGTCCTCGGGCAGCAAACTAATTGTCTTCGATAATTCTGTCATCTCTTTTTATTTAAAATCCATGATGATCGGATACTTCTTTGAACCAGTGACCAGATTTTTTGATCGTTCGTTTGGCATCATTGGCCAAATCTACAGAGATAAAACCATAGCGGTTTTTATAGGCATTGGTCCATGACCAGTTGTCCATGCAAGTCCACATATGATAGCCAACACAGTTTGTTCCTTCTTGAATGGCTTGATGGACATACTTCAGATGGTCGCTGACAAACTCGATACGGTAATCATCTTCGATCACACCTTGATCATTGATAAAACGGCTTTCTCCTTCAACGCCCATACCGTTTTCCGAGATATAGCATTTGATATTACCATAATTTTCTCGCGTATTCGTTAAAATATCATAAATGCCTTTTTCATAAATTTCCCACCCGCGGTAAGGATTCATTTTTTTGTTAGGCATATCATACGTGTCAAAATAATCGTCTGGCATTGGCCCATGGCTGTGATCCACAGCTGATTCTTTGGCTTTGATCCGACGTGGTTGATAATAATTGATGCCCAACAGATCGACTGTATTTTCTTTGATCGTTGTCAGATCTTCTGCTTGCATTTCTGGAACCATGTCTAATGCTTTAATAATTGTTACCAGTTCTTCTGGAAATGTGCCTTTAACAGCAGGGTCCAAGAATGAACGGTTAAAGAAGGCATCTGCGATAGCAGCTGCTTTGACGTCTTCAGGATTATTGGCATCTCGAGGATAGCTTGGTGTCAAATTTAAAATGATCCCAATTTCTCCACCAAGATCCATTTGATGATAGGCAGCGATTGCTTGTGCACTAGCCAAGTTTTCATGAAAGCCCACTTGGACAGCATGCTTCATATTGATTTCATTCGGATAATGGAATTGATACAAATAGCCACCTTCCACTGGCACGATCGGTTCATTATGGGTGAACCATTTTTTGACGCGATCCCCAAATAAAGTGAAACATGTTTTGGCAAATGCCACATAGGCATCAACGGTAGCCCGATTCAACCACCCACCCTTTTCTTGTAATGCCATAGGCATATCAAAATGGTATAGATTCATAAATGGTTCAATATCATTGGCGATCAATTCGTCAATATAGTCATTATAAAAGGCAACTGCTTTCTGATTGATTTCTCCTGTTCCTTCTGGAATCAATCGACTCCATTGGATCGAGGTACGAAAAGAATTGTGTCCAGTTGCTTTCATTAATTGAATATCTTCACGATAGCGTTTATACACTTGGGAAGTGTCACCAGGTCCGACACCATCAAAAAATTTGCCTGGTTCTTCTTGATACCAGTGATCCCAAATACTGGGACCCTTGCCATCACCTGCATAGGTGCCTTCTGTTTGTGGGCCGCTGGCAGCTGAACCCCACCAAAAGTCTTTTGGAAATTGATACTCCATTTCTCTCACTCCTCATTTTTCTTTGTTAATCTAAGCATAAAGGAAGCCTTTGCAAAAATCAATCCTTTTCCAACAAAATGTATAGACATTTAAAAGAAAACATGATACATTGTCATTGTAATCGATTGCAACAAGACATTTTTAAGGAGTGGTAGTAATGAATGGTTTTATGGATAAACTTTCTGAAAAGATTTTGCCGCTAGCCAATGCGTTAGGACAAAACCGCTATTTGACAGTATTAAGAGATGCGTTTATGCTGTCTTTTCCGATCACCATGTTCGGATCGATCGTTGTTGTACTAAATAATTTACCTTTCTTTAGTGACGCAACGAAAGGAACGCTAGGTACACTATTTGGTAATGGACAAAATGCAACAATGAGTATTATGACCGTCTTTGTCACCTTCGGTATTGGCTATTATTTATCGAAATCTTATGATGTTGAAGGTATCTTTGGCGGTGCTGTTTCTTTTGCTAGTTTCTTGATTTTGACCCCTTTCTTTATGACGACTGAATCTGGAGAAACCGTTTCTGGCGTTTTATCATTGGATCGTTTAGGTGCAAAAGGAATGTTTATCGGTATGATTGCTGCTTTTCTAGCTGCTGAGATTTACTGCCGTATCACAAAGCGCGGTTGGCAAATCAAAATGCCTGACGGTGTACCGCCAGCAGTGTCTAAATCATTTGCGGCATTGATTCCAGCAATCATCACTTTAACTGTTTTCTTGGTGATCAATGCGATCATGACTGGTGTTTTCAATGCCAATCTGCATGATGTGATCTATGAAGTGATCCAAAAACCATTGACTGGTTTAGGCAGCAGTTTGCCAGCAACTTTATTGGCCCTGTTCTTCGTTCAATTCTTATGGTTCTTTGGTCTACATGGCCAAATCATCGTCAATTCAGTTATGGATCCGATTTGGAACACATTGATGTTAGATAATTTGGAAGCGTATCAAAATGGAGACGCACTGCCGCATATCGTTACCAAACCATTTATGGAAACCTTTACTGTTGGATTGGGTGGTTCTGGCATGACTTTAGCGGTTGTAATTTTAATGGCTTTTGTCTTAAAGAAAAAACAATACCGCGATGTAGGACGTTTGGCTTTGGCTCCAGGTATCTTCAATGTAAATGAACCAGCAATTTTTGGTATGCCGATCGTATTGAATGCAACGATTTTGATTCCTTGGGTCGTAGCACCTTTAGTGGTCACTACATTGAACTACTTAGTGATGGCCGCAGGATTGGTGCCTGCACCAACCGGCGTTTCCGTACCATGGACCGTACCTGTTGTCTTTAGCGGAGTACTTGCAACCAACTCATGGCTAGGCGGCTTGCTGCAGGTAATTGATGTAGTGATCGTCGGATTGATCTGGTATCCATTCTTACGTGTATTGGATCGTCAAGTTGAGCCAAGTCTAGAACAATAGAATCAACGCAGTGCAACACGCTTGCCTGTATGCCAGACTGCCGACTTACCTTTAGTCGGCAGTTCTTTTTTATGGCTGATGAAAAAAGCAGATTGAGTTTGTCGAAACCGCTCTTTTCAGCCATACTTCTCTCGAGGTGATTAGATGCCAAAATACCAAGAAATTGCTGATATTTTGCGGAATCGAATAAAAAATCAAACCTATCCGCCAGATAGTTTATTGCCTAATCAAATTGCGCTTGTTGCTGAATTCGGTGTCAGCCGAATGACGATCAAAAAAGCAATCGGTATCTTGGCCCTGGAAGGGCTAGTTTATGCACAACGTGGTGCTGGAACCAAAGTTCTGAACCATCCTTTTGTTGACAAAGATACGACAACGTTAACCATTTATGAAGGATTATCCACAGAGATGGCCAAAGCTGGCCGAAAACTGACCAGTAAAATCATTGATTTTCAAGTGACGTTCCCGGATGCAACAATCCAAGAAAAGCTGATGCTAAAAGAAGAACAGCCAGTTTATGCGATCGTTCGCTTACGGATCCTTGAAGATCAACCTTTTATTTTAGAGCATACACATATGCCGGTGCATCTCGTACCAAATCTGAATCGCAGCCATTTAGAACACTCAATCTATGATTATGTCAAAGGTGAATTAGGGGTCCAGTTTGCTGGTGCCTACCGGACGATATCCGCTGACAAAAGTTCGTCTTATGACCAAGAATATCTTCATTGCCAAAAAGATGACCCTGTGCTGGAGATCCAGCAAATCATTTACCAAAAAGATGGTCAGCCGATCGAGTTTTCTCGCAGCCGCAACCGCTATGATATGCGGGCCTATTCTCTTTTGGATGTCCAAAGTTAAAGAACGTTGTCGCTGCTGCATGCGTGCAGTAACGTCAACGTTCTTTTATCTACTCTGTATAGCTATGGTCAAAAAAAGATAGACCCCTAACATTTGTTTAAGGGTCTATCTTTCATCTTTCCCTCTATTCTGACGAACCAAGAACGGCTCAAGCCTTTGTTGGCTTGAATCGCTTCAAGCGCAAGGCATTAAGCAAAACTGAAACAGAACTAAAACTCATTGCAGCGCCCGCGATCATCGGGTTCAATAATGGCCCGCCAAAAAGATGCAACAGCCCCATGGCTACAGGTATTCCTAATACGTTATAGGCAAATGCCCAAAAAAGATTTTCTTTGATATTCTTGATTGTCGCACGACTTAGTTCAATTGCCGCAGGCACATCCATCAAATCACTGCGCATCAAGACGATATCAGCCGATTCAATCGCGACATCGGTACCCGTACCAATCGCAATTCCCACATCTGCTTGTGCCAATGCTGGTGCATCATTGATGCCATCTCCCACCATGGCCACTCGTTGACCAGATTGCTGCAAGTAAGCAACTTGTTGCGCTTTGTCTTCTGGGAGAACATCGCTGATGACTTGATCGATACCGACTTGTTTGGCAATCGCTGCCGCCGTTTTTGCGTTGTCACCCGTGATCATCGCGACATTCACGCCCATTGTGTGCAGGCGTTCGATGGCTTGTCGACTGCTGGCTTTGATGGTATCTGCCACCGCAATCAGTCCAATTGCCACACCACCATGAGCCACATACATCGGTGTTTTGCCATTTTCTGCTAATTGCATCGCTTGTGCCGACAAGTCAGATACAGGAATCGCTTTTTGCTGCAGCCACTTTTGATTGCCCAATAAAATTTCTTCACCAGCAATAATTCCTTGGATCCCATGTCCTGGAATAGCTGCAAAATCTGAAGCCGGTAATAATGCCAACTGCTGTTTTTCTGCTGCTGCCACAATGGCTTCTCCTAATGGATGCTCTGACCCTTTTTCAATAGAGGCTGCAATTTGCAGTAATTCAGCTGTTGTATGACCTGCAATCGGCAGCAGATCTGTTACCGCTGGCTTGCCTTCGGTGATGGTCCCTGTTTTATCAAAGACGATCGTTGTGACACTTCTCGCTGTTTCTAAAGCATCGCCACTTTTGATCAAGACCCCATTTTCTGCACCTTTACCAGTACCAACCATGATTGCTGTAGGTGTCGCTAACCCTAGTGCGCAAGGACACGCAATCACCAAAACAGATATGGTAATGGTCAATGCAAAAATCCATGACTCTTGACCAAGGAAAAACCAAGCCAAACCTGCAAAAAGCGCTAACCCAATCACAATCGGGACGAAGACACCAGATACTTTATCCGCCATTCGAGCAATTGGTGCTTTCGAACCTTGGGCATTTTCAACAAGCTGAATGATTTGAGCCAATGTCGAATCATTGCCGACGGTGGTAGCTTCATATTGAAAAGTACCATTTTTATTGATACTAGCGCCAATGACTTTATCTCCAGCTTGCTTTTCGATAGGGAGGCTTTCACCCGTGATCATTGATTCATCGATTGCTGATTTGCCAGAGGTGACCACCCCGTCCACTGGAATTTTTTCACCTGGTCGTACAACTAATAGATCACCCGCTGCAACTTCTTCAATCGGTACTTCTACTTCTTGCACATCCGTCCCCATACCTCGGAGGACACGGGCCTTTTTCGGTGCAAGATCCATAAGCTTCTTAATGGCTTCCGATGTTTTGCCTTTCGAAACAGCCTCCAAGTATTTACCCAAAGTGATCAAAGTCAAAATCACAGCAGCCGATTCGTAATAAAGATGCATCGCATAATGGATAGTGCCGAGATAGACCATTATCGTGCCATATAGACTATATAAGAAGGCGGCACTTGTTCCTAAGGCCACTAATGAATCCATATTGGGATGGCCTTTGCTCAGTGCTTTAAACCCTGCCTGATAAAAAGGGCTGCCAAGCAACATCACAGGTATGACCAGTAAGAACTGAACTGTCACAAAAGTTGCTGGATGCGCCATAGGTGCCAAAAAGCTAGGTATAGGCAAGCCTATCATTTCTCCCATTGCCAAATAGAACAATGGCACAGTAAAAATCGCTGATAACCAAAAGCGGCGCCACAATTGCTGCAGTTGGCTTGCTTTATCATCTTGTGTCGATTCAGCTATAGATTGTGCTTCATATCCAGCATCCTTTACAGCTTTCATGACTGCTTGCGGACTTGTCATCGTCTGATCATAAGACACAGTCAGCCTTTCTGTTGCCAAGTTGACAGCGGCTGAATGGATACCTGGAATTCGCTGTACCGCTTTTTCTACTGTTTGTACGCAAGATGCGCAAGTCATCCCTTTGACCCCAAACGCAGCCTTTTGTTGCGAACCAACCATTTGATATCCAGCATCTGCGATAGCTTGGGCCAATTGCGCCTCCTGTAATTGTTGATCATCATAGCGAATATGCAATTTTTCAGTTGCTAAATTCACACTGGCAATCTCCACACCTGGTAGTGTGTTGGCTGTCTTCTCTACCGTTTGGGCACAAGAAGCACAGGTCATGCCTTTGACCGCATAATTGGTTTCAATCATGATGGTCTCCCCCTTTAAAGATTTCTTTTCATTTTTCAAGTGTCTTCACCTTTTTGTTTACACTTGTAATCATTCACTCCCTATACTTTACCTTTATCGTTTACACTTGTCAACGATTATTCACCAAAAAAGCACGTTCACGAAGAACGTACTTTTTCATCGTTGCAAAAATATTCGTTGCTCACGATCAAGCATTTTGACCATTTTCTTGGATCAGTGATTGGTACCAATAAAAACTGTCTTTCTTGATGCGATCTAAGGTACCGTCTTGCTTTTCATCTTGGTCAACATAGACAAAACCGTATCGTTTTTGATACCCATTCAACCAGCTCAACAAATCCGTGAATGACCAAGTACAATAACCTAAGACCTCAGCACCATCTGTGATTGCTTCTTTGATCGCATGAACGTGACCGGCTAGATAATCGATCCGATATTGATCATGGACTTGTTTGTCCGCTGTCAATTTGTCATATTCTCCTAAACCATTTTCTGTAATGATCACTGGAATTCGGTAACGACTCGTGATACGCCGCAATGCCACCCGTAAGCCTTGAGGATCAATTTCCCAGTCCCAGTTGGTGCGCTCAACAAATGGATTCTCCACTTTTTTGAACATTCCCGGCACACCTGATTCTTCACTGCTGCCTTTTTTGCCGGTTGTATTCATTTTACCGGCCCCCACGCCGTCTAGTGGATTGAAAGCATTCGTAGCCGTTTGATAATAGTTGATACCAAGAAAATCTGGTTTTGCAGAACGCAGCAAGTCCATATCTCCTTCTTCAATCGTCGGCGCCATCCCTTGCTCTTGCAAATAGTTGAACGCAGCCTTCGGATATTCTCCCCAAAGATAAACATCTAACCAATAATGAGCCATCAAATCTTCCGCATTCTCAGCAGCCAGAATATTTTTAGGGTCACTGTTGATTGGGTAATTCGGTGAATAAGCAAAACTTGGCCCGATCTTTCCAGGCATCTCCATATCATGGAATGTACGAATAACTGTCGCATTCGCAAGGTTGGCAATGTGGTTGACTTGGTACATTCGCTTTGGATCCGTCACGCCTGGCGGATGCGCTGCAAGCAGATACCCCAGTGAAGTAAAAATATTTTGTTCATTCAAGCTGACCCAGTACTTCACTTTACCACGAAAGGCTTCAAATAAAACTGTTGCATAATGATTGAAATCAGCGATGATCTCTCGAGACTCCCAACCACCATAAGCATCTTGCAGTGCTTTGGGCAGATCCCAGTGATACAAGGTGACCATTGGTTCGATTCCAGCAGCCAGTAATTCGTCGATCAATGCCAAATAAAAATCTAACCCTGCTTGATTGACCTCTCCACGTCCTTCAGGAAAAATACGCGTCCAAGCGACAGAAAAGCGGTACGTTTTCAGCCCTTGTTCTTTCATGAGTGCGACATCTTCTTTAAAGCGATGGTAATGATCGACAGCGACGTCGCCATTGGTGCCTTCAAATGTTTTGCCGGGAATCCGTACAAACTCATCCCAAACCGAAGCACCTTTCCCATCTGTTTGCCATGCCCCTTCTACTTGATAAGCAGCCGAAGCTGAACCCCATAAAAAATCTGCGGGAAAATGTTGTAATTGTTTGTGATCCATTGTTTGACCCACCTTCCGATTAATGATAACCCTTACTTTACTAGTATACCGATTAATCACTGATTTGTCTTGGATTATCCCAACAAAGAAAGTGGATCGGACAAGAATTTCCAGGAAAAATCGAGCAAGCAATTATTGTTCAAATTGTGCTTGATACAGCGCCGCATAGCGTCCCCCTTTGTTCAATAAAAATTCATGGGTACCTTGTTCAACGATATTGCCCTGTTCTACCACCAAGATCAAATCAGCATGACGAATCGTCGACAAACGGTGGGCAATCACAAAAGAGGTCTTGCCTTGCATCAATTCTGTCATGGCTGCTTGAATCAACAGTTCTGTTTGGGTATCGACATTCGATGTCGCTTCATCTAAAATCAGCAAATCCGCATCTAACAACATTGCACGGGCAATCGTCAATAATTGTTTTTGACCTTGAGAAATACCAGCGCCATCTTCTGAAATCACTGTCTGATATTTGTGGGGTAATTTCTCAATAAAGTCATGGATGTGGGCGGCTTTGGCAGCAGCTTGGACTTGTGCCAGCGTGGCATCTGATTTGCCATAAGCCAAGTTTTCAAAGATCGTACCGGTAAACAACCACGTATCTTGCAAGACCATAGCATAGCTGCGTCGCAAGCTTCCCCGCGTGGCTTTTCGGATATCATGGCCATCCAAACGAATCTCCCCGCTATCTGGATCATAAAAACGCATCAGCAGATTTACAATCGTTGTTTTGCCTGCGCCGGTCGGCCCAACAATGGCGACCAAGCTTCCCGGCGTCACTTCTAATGATACGTCACGAATGATTGGTCGTTCCGGTTGATAGCCAAAGGACACATGGTCTAAAGATACTTGCCCCGCGACGTCTTTGAAAGTGTAAGCATTTGGCACATCTGACACTTCGGGTGCCTCATCTAACAAACGAAATATACGTTCCGCCGCAGCCAATGCCGATTGCAGGTCACTGAATATATTGGCCAATTCATTGATTGGTCCTGAAAACTTTCGTGAATACAAGACAAAGGAGGAAACGTTCCCTAACGACAAGCGACCAAACAAAAAGAGCAAAGCGCCAAAAATACTGATCAATGACAAGGAAATGTTATTGATAAAATTGATCGAAGGTCCAGTCATACTGCCATAGTATTCAGCATTGTAATATGCATCAACTGCCGCTTGATTTTTTTCATCGAAACGTTCAATGATGGCTTCTTCTTGATTATACAACTTGATTGTTTGCTGTCCTGAAATGATTTCTTCGACAAAACCATTCAGTTCGCCTAGTTTCCGTGAACGCCGACTAAATAACGGCTGAAATTTCCCCATTAAGTAACGGGTCAAAATGATTGAAGCAGGTACTGTCACTACAAAAATCAAGACAAGCAGCGGGGAAATCAGCAACATCATCACAAATGATCCGATGATCGTGACCAAACTGCTCAATACTTGAATGGCATCGCTCGCCAATGAAGTATTGATCGTATCGACATCATAACTGACTCGACTGATGATATCACCTGTCGCCACACGATCAAAATAACCAACTGGCAGTTCAGTGATTTTATCAAAAATATGTTTGCGCATCGTCGCCACCACACGTTGGCTCAATCGGATCATCAGCAATGAGATGACGTAACTCAATACCGAAGATGCAATATAAAAAACCAGCATCAATCCGCAATAAAAGAAGACCCGCTCGAACAAGACTTTCCCCGGTCCAAATTGGATCGCATCGATCGCATAGCCTGAGAGCAGTGGGCCAACCAATGCGAATAGATTACTCGCCATCATCAAAAAAGCGGATAAAAATAAGAGTCCCTTGCTGTCATATAGATAACCCCATAAACGCAGCAAGGTTTGCTTGCTGTTTTTGGGTTTTTCAGCTACTTTACGATTAGCCATTGACGACACCTCCTGTCTGTCCGTGATAGATCTCGCGATAAATCTGGTTGGTTGCCAATAACGACTCATGGGTACCAAAACCATTCATGGCACCATCTTCCAGCACCAAGATCTTATCGGCATATTGGATCGAACTAATTCTTTGGGCAATCAAAATAGTCGTTGTTTCTTGAAAATCCTCTCTTAATACCCGACGCAATCGGGCATCTGTTTGGTAATCTAATGCACTAGCTGAATCATCTAAAACCAATACCTCCGGGGAACCAGCTAATGCTCGGGAAAGCAAGACCCGTTGTTTTTGGCCACCACTGAGATTACTGCCTTTGGCATGCAATTGATAACCAAAGCGTTCTGGCAAAGCCGCAATAAACTCTTTGGCTTGCGCCCGAGCCGCAGCTTCTTCCAACTCCTCCTTGGTAAAACGCCGCCCAAAAGCGATATTTTCAGCAATTGATTCGGTAAATAAAATATCTTTTTGCAAGACGATTCCAAAGAGCTGATGGAGTTCTTCGGAGGGAATCGTACGAATATCGCGTCCGCCAATACGGATCTCCCCTTGAGAAGGATCATATAAACGCAGCAATAGTTTCACGATCGTGGATTTGCCACTCCCTGTTACACCAATGATTCCAAGCGTCTCCCCCGGCAGTAAGGAAAAATCGATGTCTTTCAAGACCGAATGGCCATTAGGATATGTGAAAGATACATGGTCGAAAACGATGTGGGCTGCTTCTTCTTTGACGGGACCGTCGATGACCTTCATATGTTGCGGCAAGCGCAATACCGCTTGGATCCGATCGGCTGAAGCCAACCCTTTAGAAACGATCACAAAAATCCTAGTGATGCTCAGCATTGCATTTAAAATAATCGTGAAATAGGTCAAGAAAGCAATGATCACGCCTGGTTGAGTCAATCCTTGATTGACACGATATGCACTAACGACAATCACTAACGTCAGACCCACGTTCAAAAAAAGATCCATCAATGGTGGCGTGGCGGCCATCGTCCGGTTGGCGTTGGTTTCAGCAGTCACCACAGCTTGATTGACTTGATTGAATCGCGCCTTTTCAACGTCCGCTTTAGACAATGCTTTGATGATCCGAGCACCCGTCACATTCTCTCGCACGGTTCGCACCAGCAGATCGACTTGTGTCTGCAATGCAGCAAACAACGGAATCCCCCGTTTGGAGATCAATATGGCAGCAATCAATGTGAAGGGCAAAACGCCCACCAAAACCAACGTCAAGACTGGATCAAGGGTGGCGGTAATCATGATGCCGCCAAGCAACAGGATCGGTGCGCGAATACCTAGTCGTTGACTCATGCCTACCGTTTGGTGAATATTGTAAGTATCCGTGGTCAAACGAGACACCAGCGATGGCACCCCAATCGCTTCAACTTGCGGAATCGATAAGTAACTGACTTTGGCGAATAAGTCATGGCGCACACGTCCAGTTGTATCTCGGGCGACACTAGACGCCATTCGATTGGCAACAATATTGGTCACAACGGCAATGATCGAACAAAGGAGCATGACACCGCCCCAAAAGAAAATCTGTTTCACTTCTTTGGTAGGAATCACTGTGTCGATAATGTATGCCAAGATCCAAGGTAAAAGCAGATCCATCAATGAACCAAAAAACTTGATACTGACCCCTAGAGAAATTCGACCGATATACGGTTTGATATATGCTTTGAGTAAACTCATTCCGCCACCTCATTCTCTAAAAGCTGTTGTGATTTTTCTTTGACCACCGCCAATTGCGCTAACAATTGCTTTTGTTCTGCGTCAGAAAAATCAGTCATCACTTGCGCGTTCCAACTTTGGAGCATCTCTTGAATGGTTGGTATCAAAGCGAGTGTCGTTTCAGTGGGATAGACCGACAATTGGCGCCGATCATTCGGACTAGTCTGTCGGATAACAAAGCCTTTCTCTTCTAAAATAGCCAGTTGGCGGGCCACATTGCTCTTATTGACAAAAATCAGTTTGGCCAGTGCTTCTTGACTAATACCGGGATTGCGACAAATATTCAATAAATAGGTATGATGCATCGCACCTAAGCCATATTTTTTCAATTCTTGTTCACGATACAACGTCGCCAGGCGGGCAATATGGTTGATCGAACGAATGATTGCTTCCATCTATGACATCCTTTCTCCTGTTTTCTCGCTTTCTAGTATAAAGAACAATCGTTGCGAACGCAACGATTGTTGCTTTTATCTGCGTGTAGATGCAAGAAATGAAAAAACCTCTGCAGTAAACTACAGAGGCAACTTGATGCTATTTGATCGATTCTATCGCTGACATCGCCACCACCAAACAGCGTAGCCAAGGGGCAAGAGCAGCCAAGCACCGATCGTGAGCCACAAGGCACTATCGAAATACCAAGGGGCATCATAATCCACCACCAAGACATTCGATCCAATTTTTTGCTGCAATGTCACCACACCGATCGTGCTTAATTGAATATCTGCGTGATTCAGCGGGGTTTGATTCAAGGTCAATTCCGTATAACGATAATTGATGACCGGTACTTGGACCCAATCAGTGCTATCTCCCTGCCAACGCAAGGTCAATTTACCTTCTTCCACTGATTTGACGACCGTATTGTTTTTTTCTATGATTTGCTCCCCATAAGCATCATACTTATTCTCCGTCGTTTCTTGGTAAATAGGCACATAGTCTGGGGTAGAACGCTGGTATAGCGCCAATGCTAAAGATTTATCAGCTGCAAAATAAGCAGCTTTCAATTCCTTCGCAGAATCAGTAGCTAAATAGGTATGGTTCCGCAAGGTCACTGCGGCTTCATCCGAACGCCAATCCAGCATTTTGTTTGTGGTTTGGATCAAAACTTGACCACTGCTGAGAACAACCAGCAAGATGATCCAAATCGGTTTCACCAATTGCTGGCCTTGGTAATAAGGGACCAACAGGCACAATCCAGCAATGATCAAAACGGTTGCCGGTACAAAAAAACGGAATGGAAACTGGATCAAATTGATCAGCCCATTGTCTAAACTTCCCAGCCATGTCCATGGGATAAAGTTCGTAGCCAAAATAAAGAAAATCGCTGCTACCAAGGTCATCAGTTTCATATCACTGGCTAGTTTTGGCCAAACTTTCAGCGCACCGCAGAAGAACAATGCACAAATGATTGGCAGAAGAATCGGTGTCGACCACCAATAGCTGCTGGTACCAGTAATGGTATTGTTTTGCATATTGTGATTGACAAACGGTGCCAATAACTGGTTATTTAAATAAAGATCGGCCATGCCAAGCCAAATATTGGCGGTCAATAGCAAGAAGATACCGATCGCACCGATCAATTTCCCCACCAACTGTTTTTTCACATCCGGTCCTTCACCGCTGAAAAAAGCCTGAATGAAAAATGGCACATACATCAAGACCAGCATAATACTTGAAAAGACGTGAATCTGAAATAAGACAGCGACTGAAACACCGACAGCAAATGGACGCAGTTTCTTTTCCTGCCCCAATGCAATCAATGGGATCAAGCATAGTGGCAAGACGGCCGCGCCCCACGCAGAAAATCCTTGGCGCTCGATCCAATATTGGATCGAATAGGTCGACATATAAAAAATACCCATTGCCGTAGCCAGCCAGCCGTTGACCTTTAATTTTCGCAATAAACCGAACATCGACAACCCAGCCAAGAGGTACAGCAACCCATTAGAAATCAATTGATACGCATACCAAGAAGGGCTCAGCAGGACCAATAGGCCTTGGAAATAAGCAAAGAATGGCCCATACAATGCATTGACGATCCTCCCAGATTGCTGAAAACCGTAAATCGATAAAAAATATTGAAAATTACCTTCTTTGATCTGCTGACTCGTTTCATAAAACCGATTAAAGTGGAAGACGACATCGGAGCCTAAGATCATCCCCTTGCCAATTATTTGCGGCAGCAAAAAAACACCACTCATCAAGATCAATAATACCACCTGCCACATCAGTGGACGCTGGTTTAATTTTTTCACAAAAAAACCTCCCTGCACCTTTTAAGTACGCTCATAAAAAAGAGTACCAGATAGTGACATGGAGGTAAAAAATAAGGCTGACTGAAAAGGGATACATGGGGAAAATTTAATATTTGACTACTTATTTATCATTTTGCTGCTCAGAAAAAATGAAAACACCCCTTTTTGTTGTAAGAGAATGGCCAACAGTATGTGGCTCGGTCAGCTTGCGGCTGCTGATACGGCATACGACCTGGATTGGTGTTCATCTCACGCGGGAGATCTTTAGAAATCCAAACTCTCCGGCATTCTTTTACGCTTTATCTATCTTGATCAAGGATCACTATTGAGATTGGTCATTTGGATCAAGATGTCAAATAGGCCTAGCCAACGTTTCAATATTGTCTTTGACGGCTTTTGTCGATAGGATCTAGAACGCGGGTTTGCTCACGGCCATGATCTTTTCAACTGTTGCTTCTGGCGTCTTCACTGGTCCGCTTTCTTCAATCAGTGTTTCACGTGTAACAACAGTTTTTGGGCCAGATAACAATATAACCGCGCGCCCATTGACGCAGAAGCATGGTTCCTTGTTTATTTCTCAATTTCACATGATTAGCAGGGATTTTGTTTATAGACGGTGCCTATAATAAACCTAATCAGTTATTTTATGGGAAAATGAAGTCTCATTGCATGGCTCTTTGACAGTACAACAAAAAACACCTAGAACGCTATGTTCTAAGTGTTTGATTGGAGTCATTCATAATCCTTTGATAATATCTTTTTCTTCCTCCGTTAATGAAAAATCAAAAAGCGCTAAATTTACTGCTTGATGTTCCGCCGCATGTGATTTAGGAATCACAACGACGCCACGTTCGATTTGATACCGCAGCACCACTTGGCTCCAAGATTTTTGATGATGTGCCCCGATCGCCGCCAACTGTTCCTTTGCGTTATCAGAAATACGCGAAAGTGGTCCCCAAGCTTCTGGTACTACGTGATGCGCCAAAGAATAGCCAATGATGCCATCGTTCCATTTACCAGGATGTGATTCAACTTGATTGACAGCTGGCTTGATACGACTGTTGTCTAACAAATAAGCCAACTCTTTTTCCTGAAAATTAGATACGCCGATCGCTTTGATTATACCGTGGTCTACGTAGGTTTCAAGAACAGCCCAGACCGCAGCGATTTCTTCTAGATTATCCCAAGGATGATGAATCAAATATAGATCGATCGTTTCTGTTTGCAAGGCAGATACACTTGATTCAACTGCTGATTTGACAGCTGCTGCATCTTTTGTATACTCCGACGTGCCAGGTATTTTAGAGGTAATAAAAAATTCACTACGGTCAAGCCCGCTCTCTTTGATGGCTTTGCCCACGACCGCTTCATTTCGATAAGAGATCGCTGTATCGAAATGTCGATAACCCGCTTTGATGGCTGCTGCTAATTCGGTGGTATCTCCATTGATCGCCCCTTGATACGCTTTGTTTTCTTTACCAAAAGTATTTGTCCCACTGCCAATCACAGGTATCTGAATACCCGTATTCAGTTCAATTGTCCTCATGCTGTTTCCTCCTTGTACTTGATTATATTCAGTCTATCAAAAAAATAAACAGAGGGTAACCGAGAACACTTCATTGACAAGAATGACAGATGCAAACTATGGATCCGTTTAACCGTTTGTCTATCTATTGCATTTAAAACCAACCAATACTATACTATATAGTATATCACATTAAATAAAGAGGGTGACACATTGGAGTTGACACCACGACAACTGAAGATGATCGAAATCGTCAAAGAACATCAACCGATCAGCGGGGAAGCGATTGCCAAAAAATTTGGTCTAAGCCGTGCAACTTTGCGCAATGATTTATCTATCTTGACGATGACCGGCTTATTGGATGCGCGGCCAAAAGTCGGCTATTTTTATACTGGCCAACCTGTTGAACCGTTATTGTTTGAAAAGCTGTATCATATCAAAGTAGCGGAAATCATGATTCCGCCACTGATGATTCTTCCAACCGTCTCTGTTTATGAGGCAGTCACGACGCTATTTATGTATGATGTTGGTTCTCTGTATGTCAAAAATGAAGCAGAAGAATTGCTCGGTGTTCTCTCACGAAAAGATTTGCTGCGCTTTTCTATCAGTGCCCATGCACCGGAGAACACACCTGTTGCTATGATCATGACAAGAATGCCTAACATTATCACCATTACACCGGAAGAAACGATTTTGACTGCCGGTACACTACTCAGTCGCCATGAAATCGATACGCTGCCGGTCATCGATCCAGAATCACCAAAAAAAGTTATCGGAAAAGTCACCAAAACACACATCATGGACTTCTTTATTCAAGCCGGTCTTGATAGTGAACATCCATCATTATAAAGAGGGGGATACTATGAAAAATATTCGGTTGTATTTGATATCAGACTCAGTTGGCGAAACGGCTCAAAAGCTGATTGCGGCAGTTTCTGCTCAATTTCCTACGATTGATTTATCTGACATTCAATTGTTTCCATTTACCAAAGAGGAAGATAACCTGACGGAGATTTTAAAAGACGCATTGCTTGAAAAAGCCATCGTAGTCACCACACTAGTAAACAAAGACTTGGTAGCAAACGTACAAACTTTTGCGCAACGAACCGGCTTAAAGTACGTTGACTTGATGTCACCTTTGACCGACTTGATCGAGTCTAGTTTTGGTATCCAAGCAGTCCAAGAACCCGGTGCGATCCATCGCTTGAATCAAGCCTACTTTAGTCGTGTTGCAGCAATGGAATTCGCAGTCAAATATGATGATGGCAAAGATCCTCGCGGTTTTCTTGATGCTGATCTGGTGCTACTGGGCGTTTCTCGGACATTAAAAACACCTTTAAGTCTGTACTTGGCAAACCGCGGCTACAAGACAGCCAATCTGCCTCTGATTCCCGAAGTGGCTTTGCCTAACGAAATCCATGCACTGGACCCTAAAAAAATGGTTGGTTTAACAACAACCTCTGAAGCTTTAGCGGGTATTCGGCGCACACGGTTGTCAGCTCTGGGTTTAAATGAAGACACCAATTATACAAACCTGGAACGAATCAAATCTGAACTCGCTTATGCAGAAGAATGGTTCCAAACATTAGCGATCCCTGTCATTGATGTGAGTCAACGCTCGATTGAAGAAAGTGCCTTGTGGATCGAGGAAAGCCTCAAGGGTAATCACTATGATTGAAGCAGACAATCTGGCACATTTGACAGAGATCATCAACTTGGCAGCCATCCAGCAGCTACCTAAAGCAACGGAACACTTTGTCAGTGATTTACATGGCGAATACGATGCATTCGATCATATATTACGCAACGGCTCCGGCAGTATCCGTGAAAAAATCGACACATTATTTGGTGATACCTTGTCTGCTGCAGAGCAAACTGAACTGTGCTTCTTGATTTACTATCCTGAAGAGCTCTTACAAGAAAAACAGTTAGATGATTCCGACTGGCAAACACTGATGGAACAATTGGTGACCGTGGCCCGATTTACCTCTAGCAAGTATACGCGTTCAAAAGTACGGAAGGCTTTGCCGACAGCATTCGCTTATATTTTAGAGGAATTACTGTATCAATACGACGCTGATTTCAATAAAGAAGCCTACTACAATGCCATTTTTGAGCAGATTATTGCCTTGGATGCAGCCCCACTCTTTTGTCAAGAATTGGCATTCTTGATTCAACGTTTTGTTGTGGATCATTTACATGTCTTAGGTGATATCTATGACCGCGGACCTGCACCTGATAAAATCATCGACCGTTTGATGGCATTGCCTTCGCTTGATATTCAGTTGGGTAACCATGATATCTTGTGGATCGGCAGTTTTTGCGGATCACTTCCTTGTTTAGCCAACATGTTGCGCATTGCCGCACGCTATGGCAATCTAAGCTTGTTGCAGGATGGCTATGGCATCGATTTGTCTGAAGCCATTGCATTTAGTCGGAAACATTATACAGAAAATCAAGCTTTTTATCCCCGACACACAGTCGATGCATTATCCGCAGAACAACAAGAAGAAGCAATGTTGTTACAACAAGCCTTTACGATCATCCAATTCAAACTAGAAGCTTCGGTCATTCAAAGACGACCAGAATTTGACATGCAAGATCGGATGTTGCTTCACTTAATAGATGCCAACCGACAAACCATACACATGAATCAAGGCTACCCTTTGATCAATGCTTGCTTTCAAACAATCGACCACACAGCTCCCTATCGTTTAACCAGCGAAGAAGAAACAATGATCAATGATTTGATGACGCAAATCCAAGCATCGATTCGTTTAAAACAACATGTACAATTTTTAGCAGAAAAAGGCACCTTGTTTCAGCAAGCCAATGGCAACCTGCTTTTCCATGGTTGTATTCCTTGCCAAGAAAATGGTGATTTCCTCGCCTTTACTTTTGGTGATAAAAGCTATCAAGGCAAAGATTTATTGCTATTTTTCCAAGATTGTTTGTTGCAAAGCTTAGCTACCCCCCATCTTCAAGATGATTTGGCCACAGATATGATCTGGTATTTGTGGTGTGGGGAAGGTTCGTCGTTGTTTGGCAAAAAAGCCATGAAGACATTTGAACGTTATTTCATTGCAGATTCTGTGACCCATCAAGAACAAAAAAATGCCTATTATCGCTTACGGGAAAATGAAGCCTTTTGCTGTCACGTATTAGCAGCTTTTGGTTTACCAGCAACTGGACATATTATCAATGGCCATACACCCGTCAAAGTGCGCAAAGGGGAGACACCAATCAAAGCCAATGGTCGTTTATTGGTGATTGATGGTGGATTATCTCGTTCCTATCAATCCGTCACCGGGATTGCTGGTTATACACTGCTCTCAAATTCTTTTGGCATGACACTCGCTGCGCATCAACCCTTCACGAATCGTCAGAGAGCGATCGAAGAACGAATCGATATCGTCAGCAAAAAAAGATTGGTCGTTCGTCAAAGTGAACGAATCTTAGTTGGTCAGACCGATATAGGTGTCCAATTACAAAAGGAGAGCTTATCCTTGAAGAATAAGATGAAACAGCAGCGCCACCAACGATAACTTCGTTGACAGCACTGCTGTTTTGTCGTTTCATAAGAATATACTTATAGTTCCTTAGAACTGTGAAAAGCTTTTAGTTTTTCCAATGCTTGTAAGACAAAAATCAATACCAAAATGGCCAATGCCAAGAATAGGGTTTCCAATCCCTTCCCTTGCGCCAAAAGCAGCTCTCTTAAAATCGCTGTGATACTGATCAAGATCAAATAGCGTACCGGTATATGATGACCTTCTTTCACATAACGCAACAACATTAAAATGATTTCTAACAAAATAAAGAGCGTAGCAATTTCTTCGATCAATAAGGAAAGATCACTCACTTCACTTAACGGAATCACATGGAGTACAATTTCATAAATGGCTTCTGCCATAACAACTAAAACGAGCAATACCAATAACCCCAACATAATATCCACGATCAGACTGATCATTTTCTCAAAATGTTTAAAATATCTTCCCATAGGCCGCCTCCTTTGAGGCTATTATAGCGAAAATCACTCGATTTTCTTTCAGATATGCTTAGAAATTGCTGACTTTGCCTAACAAAAAAACACCTTGTACGATCATTCCTAAACTTTGATTTGATCCAAAGACAGAAGGAATCACCAAACAAGGTGTTTTTATTTAATTTGCATTCACTGCAGTTTCATACTGCATCTTTGCGTTTGGAGATATTTGCTCGTTTTGATTATCGATTGCTACATCAGAACTACCCGTGTTCTCCTCCGCAGCGTCTTCACTACTTGAAGAACTGGTAGAAGTTTCTGAACTAGTACTGCTGGAAGAGCTTGACTCAGAAGAAGACTCTTGTGGTTCTGATGTGCTATGGGTACTGCTAGACGTGCTGGCAGATGATGATGCCTCACTCTCTGAAGTAGATGCACTGCTAGATGGTACTGCATTGCTCTCGGCTTCTTGCGTAGATGACGCACTCTCTTCGATCGTTGACACACTGACTGGCTCAGAAGACATCTCATAAGAAGATGCGTCTTCGCGATGAGTCGTTGTGTACGTTTCACTATACGTACTAACACTTGCTTCATAATAGACACTACTGGAGCCGGTTGTTTCAACAGTCTGACTGCTTGCTGTTTGGACAGGGGCTTCAGAAGAACTGGTAGAAGAATTCCGCACAAATGGTGCTGCCACAAACGCATTTGCGTCTTGATTGATGGCCATGCTCAAAAAGACAGCAACCACACAACTGACCAGCGCCGATTGTAAATTAAACTTAAATTTCATCGTATGCCCCGCCCCTCTCCGTTTTGATGGCTAGAACTTCATGCAACAAATGATCTTCTTTCTATATTATACAAAAAAAGCCTCTCGTCAACAAATTAAGTTTTGTTGTCAAACATGTCACACTTTTGTCAATGGGTCTTATTATGAAAAAAAATCAAGTATCCCAAGCCAGATAGCAGCTCGCAGATACTTGATCGATGCATCATTTATTTTCAGCAACAATTGATGATCCGCAATAGATCAAAGGTTACGCAAATGGTTTGGATCATTGATTGGTGCTTCGATGTCACTATCCCCTAATCGTTGTGTGGGATCAACCGATGCATCAGGAAAAGCTGTTTCTCCCGGCAGCGGCGAATCGATCGTTGATGTTGCCTCATGATCGGTTACTTTATTCATCGGGCGATAATCATAGACCCCTACCACTAATTTATTTTGTTCAATGTCGCTGCGGTAACCAAATAACGGGTCCTCTTCATTTTCAAAGTCATGATCACCGAAAGAAAACGCATCTTTGATTTTCTCCCAAAGCGAATGGTCATTGTCGTCAGCCGTTGTTGTTTCTACATCTACATCAGTCATCGTATCTAAATCAAATTGATCGATCACTGCCTTGTTGGCATACAAAACAATATCATCTTTGCCATAGCCTTCGTTTGTTAATTGTTCAATCACCGGCAGTGCCTCTGTGCGCGTATCGTAACTACCAATAATCGTTAGGTTTCTGTTTGTCATTTGAAATCCTCCTTATTATATTTACGTTTCGCAAAAAATGATTCAGCAGCTAACGGTTGTAGTGACAACTGAAACTACTACACCTATTGTAACGTAGGTAAATAAGAAGTACCAATGATTTGATTGCGCTTACTCAGATTGTCTGATTGCTTGATTTTAAGGGCGCATTCTTATTGCTTGTTCAATAAAAGCCATTCTGTATAGGCAAAGACAAGCGGTCCTATTCCTTTGGCATCATTTTCAACAACTGGTTCAGAGACATAATAATCAAAAGAGCCATCTCTTTCTTTGTAGGCTCCTTTTCCTGGCATACCGCCCAATCCCGCAACCAAACATATATCTTTTAAGGAATAACCTTCTTGATTTTCGATCAATTTCATTTCATTTAAGCTATTCAAGATTTGTTCTCCCTGCAAGGCATATTCTTTTGTCAGCAATCCCGTACGATACCCTTTTAACATGACATACGCCAACGCTGCTGAACCACTTGTTTCTAAGTAATTCCCTGGTCGTTCGCTTTCGTTCGTCACTTGAAAAAACAGCTGAGATTTCTTGTCTTGAAAAGGAAGCAATGCTGCCAACAACGCTTGTAAATACTCCTGCAATTGCGCTTGTTCCTCTTTAAATCGGCCACTCTCTTTAAGGATGACTGCTGTATCGACCAAGGCCATCGCAAACCATCCTAACGATCTGGTCCAAAAATGTTTGCTGCATCCAGTTTGATCATCTGCCCAGAAAGCTAGCTTGCTGCAATCATACCCATGATAATACAATCCTGTGGCAGGATCGATCATCTTCGTTGCGACAAGTTCAAATTGCAACATGATCTCTTTGATCGCTGGCTGCTCTTGATAGAGCAATTCATACATAACGGAAAATGGTTGAACCATATATAAGCCATCTAACCATACTTGCTGTGGGTAAATCAATTTATGCCACAAACTGCCTTTAGATGTACGTGGTTGCAAGAGAACTTGTCGGTATAGTTTCTCGATCGCCTTGCGATACTTCTCTTTCTTGGTGATTTCATATAGCTGGAACAAAACCTTTCCTTCGTTGATGGCATCGCTATTATAGGCACTTTCTTCAAACCCTAGCGGATTCCCGCTTTCATCGATATAAAAATCAATAAAATTTTCCATGAAGTTCAGGTATTTCTCATCCTTGGTCACATGATACATTTTTTGCACAGCTAGAATCATACACCCATCGATATAACTCCATGATAATGGCTTGTCTTCCATCAAAGCTTCTTGATTCCAAATGGGTGATCGTGGTGATGAATTTTCTAGCAATTGATCAAAAAATACCGCAATTTTTTCCAATTGATTCCCCCTTTTCTAGGAAAGCTGAACAAGTTTCGTATGTGTTGCTTCTTCATGTCCGCCTACTTTCCCAAAAAATAACGGTACACAAATAAAGAAACAACTCATCAATTTACATAAAATTTCTCTTTGGACGATCACAGCCACTGGTACATCTTTGCGGTAAGGATCGGTTGATTCAATTTTAAGATGAAAGAACGCTTTTCCAAGTGTTTGATGATTCTGCATAAAGGGATACTGTAAGCCAAAATATAGCATACCCATAAGCAAAATTGCGACGAACACTGTCACAAAATCATGGGGCATGAGGTGCCCGTACAACGGGATCACGAAAACAAAAATCAAAAAAATCGTCATGATCCCCATGAAAAAATCAATCAATTGGGCACAAATTCGCTTAAACATCATCATACATCCCATCATTCTTTGCTGCCTGTTGAGGCAACACCATCAACAAAATAGCGCGAACCCATGAAGAAAATCGCGATCATTGGTAATAGACCCAGACAAGATGCCGCAAACACGCGCCCATAGGATACCATCGCTTCACCATCCAGCAATTGTTTGAGTGCTACAGAGAGGACAGTTTTGTCTGAACTATTTAGATAGATCAACGGTCCTTGGAAATCATTCATGCCCCACATGAAACTAAGCAATGCAACCGTGATCAAGATCGGTTTGATCACAGGTATAATGATTTTAAAGAGAATCTGTAGCTCATTACAGCCATCCATGACTGCGGCTTCATCTAATTCTTTTGGAATTGTCCGCATAAACTGAATGATCATGAAAACAAAAAAGGATGAGCTAGCAAAAATATCGGCGACATATAAACTAGCAAAACTATCTAAGATTCCGACTTCACGGTATAAAAGATACAATGGGATCCTAAAAGCCAGTTCCGGCATCAACAATGTCACAATGACCGCACCAAAAACGAATTTTTTTCCTTTAAATGATTTACGCGCAATGACATACGCGGTAATCACACAAGAAAGAACCGTAAAAATCGTTTTTGGAATCAAAAATTTTAAGGTATTGCCGAAAAAGAACCAAATCGAACGATCTCTTGTCAGCTGCCAAGCATCCGCAAAATTGGAAGTCACGATCCGATCTTTTGGCGGAAAAATACTTAAACTCCCAAAAATATCACGATTTTCTTTAAATGCTGAACCAATCATCCACAAAAGCGGATAAATCAAGATGACTCCCACCAATACCAATAAGCCATAGCGGATGATTTCGTTGATACGTCTGCGAGACTTACTCATGTCCATTTCTATTCCCCCTAGTCATTGTAAAATACCCATCGGTTGGATGATTTGAAAATAATCACAGTAAAGATACCGATGATCACAAGCAATATCCACGTTAATGCACTGGCATACCCATAATTGCCATTTTGGAACGCTTGATCGTAAATATATAAGTTTAAAAAATAAGTGGTTTTATTCGGTCCGCCTTTTGTGATCAAATAAGCGGAGTTAAACTCTTGAAATGCTTTGACCAATACATTGACCGCATTGAATAGAATCACAGGCGTAATGATCGGGACTGTGATGCTAAACAATTGGCGGACTTTAGAAGCACCATCCATTTCAGCAGCTTCATAGACCGTTTTTGATACACCTTGCAAAGCAGACAAAAAAATCAACATCGTTGAGCCAAATTGCCAGGTCTTCAAAATGATCAATGTAAAAATAGCAAATTGCGGGTCTTTGGTCCAATTGATCGCCACATCACCGCCAAAGGTGAACACACTCAAAACAGTATTTACGGGGCCATTCACATCAAACAGCATCGACCATAAAATAGATACAGCGACATTACCACCCAAAATAGAAGGAATATAATACGCTGTGCGGAAAAAATTGACCCCTTTTAGTTTAAAGTTCAAAATGGCTGCCACCGCAAATGAGACGACTATGACGGCAGGTGTCCCAATCAACACATACTTAATGGTTGCAAAAAAGCTGGCGGTAAAGGTATCGTCTTTGGTAAATATTTCAATATAATTCTGTAAGCCAATGAAAGTTGGATCGCCTAAAATAGGATATTCCAACAAACTATAATAAAATGACACGACGATTGGGTAGACTTTAAATACTAGAAAGCCAATGCCCCATGGTAATAGCATTAAATAGATATTCCAGTTTGTTTTCTTTAGTGACTTCAACATTTTTCTTGCCTCTTTTCATTTTGTCGATTCAAAAAACCTCATTTACAGATTTCGATTATGATCAATGGTATAGAAAAAGGAACGACTGCACGAAAACGACTTCGTTCCTTTTTCCATTTACTTATTCTTGATAGTATTTATCAAGAGCAGCTTGTTGTTTATCAATGAATTGTTGCGCCGCTTCTTCTGCATCAAACTTACCTGTACGATAGGCTTCGTAGACTGTATAGCGTTCACCACGCACGTTTTCATCTTCAAAATAAGGATCCAAAACTGTTTGGGCATATTGGTCTAGTTTCTCATACCCTTGGGCAACAGCTCCTTCAACCAATTCATTCGCCACTTGATAGTCATAAGTTATACTATTGCTGGAAATACCCAATGCATCGCCAGAAGCTTTAACAGCTGCTTCGTTTGTGAAGAGGAACTCGATGAATGTTGCTGCCGCTTCTGGGTGTTTGGTATTCCGAGAAATCGCATAGCCAAAATTAGGTTTCACGTAAACATTCGGTTGCGTGTCTGCATCTACTTGCAGAAAATCACCAACAACGATTTCATCCATGGCATCGCCGCCTTTGTACGAGGCAGTCCATTTAGCCAGTGAGTTCGCCCATTCATAGACGGAACCCGCATTTCCCTCGACCCATTGGGGATTTGATTCAGTGTCGATTGGGCTAGTTTGGGCAAAGTTAGGCAACGCGCCGGCATCTTCCAACGCTTTATATCGCTCTAAAACATCTTTGACTTCCTCCACTGTATAATTCACAGTGCCATCAGTTTGCATGATTTTTCCAGTATAGTTGTATAGCATTTGCGCGATAAATAAATCTAATGAGAACTCACCAACATTCATATATGCATATTGATTGTCCTCCCCAGTAGCTGTATTGTCTTTGGCGATCACAGTACCCGCCTCCAGCAAATCATCATACGTCAAGGGCAGATCCAAGCCATTTGATTGGTAGAGTGCTTGGTTCATTAGTGGTACGCGCCCCGTCATCCCATGTGGAACAGCCGCTTGTTCTCCATCTACTTGCATGGCTTCAAGAAATGAGCTTTCCCAATTGTCCAAAGTAAGATAGTCACGCACTTCGTTCAGATCCAAAAAGATATTCTTCCCTTTCCCAAATGAGAAGAGCCAATTATAATTGACTTGCATCACATCAGCTTCCGTTTTTCCTGATAATTGCGTTAAGGTCTTTTCTTGCCAACCATCCCATGCGCCATATTCAACGTCCACTTTGATATTTGGGTACTCTTCTTCAAAAAGATCGACAACATCTTGCATCGCATCATGCCGATTATCAGCACCCCACCATGAAAACTTGATCGTTACTTCCTCTTCTAATGGATCGCCTCCTGCTTCACTGCCATTCGTATTACTGCCTGTTTGATTGCCAGATCCGCAACCTGCAAGTACCATTGTGCTAAATAGACCTACCATACCCAATTTGAGATACTTTTTCTTCATCTATGTTTCCTCCTTCACTTTATGCACACGTTATCATTTTTTAATTAACGTGTATTCGCTTTCTTATTTTAACCAATAAGATTTATGACAACAATAGAGAAGAAATACTTGCACAAATGTGTGATAGATTTCGCGCATTTTTATACTATTTTGTTTTTGACTACCCATGGAATGCGCAAACAATCACAATCTCTATATTAGAAATTATTCTTTTCACGCAAACTTTTCTTATAATTGCTCTGTTTTTTGCGATATTGCAGCGGAGAAGTTTCCGTGTACTTATTAAATACACGATTGAAATACGTGATGTGCTTGAAGCCCGTCAATTCAGCGATATTGGTCAGACTTAAATCAGTATCCTCTAATAAACGTTGGGCTTCCTTTACGCGATAGATATTGGCATACTCTGTAATTGTGTACCCAGTTGCATTTTTGAATAGATGGCAAAGGTATGATTGATCCACGTAAAATTCTTCTGCTATTTGTTGAATGTATAGACGCTCGGCTAAATGCGCACGAATATATTGTTTGATTTGATTGGCACGGGCATCTGATGTAGGACCAGATACTTTCACGGGGATGATTGCTTGGTTTCGATCTTGTATACGTTGAATCATTAGACACAGCTCCATTAGCTTCAAACCAACCAATTGTCGATACCCATGTTTCTTTTCAATCACTTCATCTGCCATTGTCTGTAATAACAGATGCACACGCTCTTGCTGTGCCGGCGGTATTTGTGTCAATCCATGGTACTGTGCAAAAAAAGCAGCCAAATCCTGCTGCAAATAGTGGGAGACAGGCTCGAACTTATCTGTGTCCAACAGTAAAAGTATTCGGTCATGATAAAGGTGTTTGCCTGAATACGTCCGATGAATGCTCTGCGGTTTGATCAATACAAGTGATCCCGCCTGGACATGATATTCTTCTTCATCTATGAAAAAAGACCGATGACCATCAATATAGTATTGCAGCTCACATTCAGGATGCCAATGTTTGATCATATCATATTTTTTCTCACGAAAAGAACGATCCATAGATAGACCCTCCATCATCCCTTTATAAACGATTTTTTTCAATTTCCTTCACCCCTTTTTGTTTTTCTATATTTTGACGAAAAAAAGCACCTTAGTCAATGACTAAGGTGCATATTGCTGACATTGTTTTTTTCTATATATCTTTGACTGCTTATCCCTACTGTCTGATGTTTACAGTATCCATGGGATGAGACGCCTTATTTAGCAACGATCAATTTCTGTCCTACATAAATCACATTGCTGCTTAGTTTATTCCAAGCAGTGATGTTGCTGATGCTCGTACCATATTTTTGTGCCAATGCCCATAGACTGTCCCCAGACTTAACGGTATGGTAGGTTGTTTTTGAACTGCTGGATGTACTTGATGTGTTTGCAGAACTAGATACGGTCGTTAAGTACGCACCGCTGACCCAACCCTTGCCTGACACATAATACCATTTATTCGTTCCATTCACTGTCGTTCCAGTTTTACTTGCCGTTACAGTGACCGTCGCGCCTTTACTCAATGAACCTGCAATCGAACTACTGGTCGAGGCAGAAGAACGAATATTCAAGGTAGCAGTGGTTTTCATTTTTTGATTGATCGATGTTGACGCATTAGATGAACTGGACGAATTTGAGGAAGCATTCACACTAGTCACATACGCACCACTGACCCAGCCTTTTCCTGATACATAATACCACGTTTTGTTGCCATTGACTGATGTACCTGTTTTGGTTGCTGTCACTGTCACCGTCGCACCTTGAGTCAATGTCGCGACCACACTGCTGCTGGTTGATGCAGAGGAACGGACATTGAGTGCTGCGGTGGTTTTCATTTTTTGATTGATCGTTGTATTGCTGTTGCTGCTTGAATTTGAACTATTTGTTGATACTTCCGTCAGATAGGCGCCACTGACCCAACCTTTTCCTGATACATAATACCACGTTTTGTTGCCATTGACTGATGTACCTGTCTTGGTTTTTGTGGCAGTAACTGTCGTCCCTGAAGCAAGAGCGCCAACAATGGTACTGCTGGTTGATGCATCAGAACGAATATTCATCGCAGCTGTCGTCTTCATCTGTTTGTTGATCGATGTACCACTACTTGAGTTATTGCTTGAGTTGCTGTTATTGCTTGACGTATCGCCACTGACTTTGGTTAAATACGCACCACTGACCCAGCCTTTTCCTGCTATTTTATACCAAGTCGTCGTTCCATTTACAGCCGTTCCAGTTTTAGAAGCCGTGACACTGATTGTGGTATTTGCAGCCACAGATCCAGTAATTGTCGCACTGGTCGATGCATCTTGGCGTATATTCATCGCAGCTGTCGTTTTCATTTGTTGACTGATTGCCGTTTCATCTGAAGAGACATTATTGTTGCTGCCGTTACTCCCGTTGCTGTTGCCCGTATCATATTGCGTGAGGTTATAGGTACTGATCAAATTATTTAATTTACTTGCATACGATGTATCTGTAGCATATCGGCCTTGGAGCCACGCAGTCGCTTGCGTATAGGACGTCGTATTGCTTTTCCAAGCACCACTATAATAATAATTCCCACTAGAAAAACTGGTATTTCTCAACACATAAGCATTGTCTTGGAACGATTCCTTCAATGAAGGATATTTGCGGAATTTTGCGCTGATCAAATAATAATTACCTGAACCATCATCTTCATATGTATTCATGGTCACCGATTCGCCATTGTAGCTGCCTTTGATCCCAAACATATTATTGGCAGTCGTTGTCAAGGTAGACGTTCCCCACCCAGATTCTAAAATTGCTTGCGCCATCATTACGGATGCATACAAATCATTGGCAGCAGCTACTTCCGTTGCATGCCCACAAATTTGTGCGATAAAGCCATTCGTATCGATGGCTGTTCTTGCTAATAGCGCTCGGCTGATCGTAGGAACTGTTGCGGTCGTGTCAGTTGATTCATTGACGTTCGTTTCTGCCGAAGTTTGTGTGTCACTCGTCTCACTCGTTTCAGTGGACGCTGAGGTGTTCGTTTCACTCTCCAACTCACTATTGACTGTCGCCTCTGACTGATTTGTTGTGTCGGTCGTTGTCGTTGATTCGATCGTCGAATCAACAGTTGCTGCTGTCGAATTGTCTGTCGATTGCCCAGCGATTTCTGCTTGTGCATCTGTTGTTTCAGTTGTGGCATTTTCGGCTGCATGCCCTAGCGTTGGGATAAATGTTGACCCCGCAACTAAAGTTGTAGCCATGGTAATACTCTTTTTGGTATATTGTGTACGTTTAAGACGTTGCTCTAGCCGACGCCGTTCTTTTCGTAATGTCATTTGATCCCTCCGAAAATTCACTTTACTCATCTTTTTTATTGTAACATGAATTATTAAAAAAGGGTGGATTAATATGAATAAATGATGAAGCATCAGCAAGCAATTCTCATGCAACAACCAGATTTGATTTCACATACACATAGGCTTGGTATAAAGCCAACGAAGATGTGAACCTGTTGCGTACAGTACACAAATGAAAAAACGACTGTCTCTATGACAGCCGTTTCGACACACTATTACTTCATTGTTGGTATAGGTTTTTTTGATTTCTTGAGTATTGCATAGCCTATTGTCAACGCAAGGCCAGCGATCGCTAGAAAGATTGCTGTATAAAAAGCTTTGGTAAAATCACCTTGGTTATTCGCAGCAATACCTGCTGCCGCTCGTGGACCAAAAAAGGCCGCAGTTGAGTAACCAATAAAGACGATTCCATAATTGACCCCTTGATTGATTGGCCCGTAATTTTCCATTACAATCGCTGGGAAAACACCCATTACACCGCCAAAACATAAGCCCAATCCAACGATTCCAATCGTAAAAATCGTGGTCGATTGACCAACTGTTAAAATAAATAAGGATAAGGCAACAACACCATAGATAATCATCAACGTTTGGGTCCGACCAATTTTATCAGAAACAGTTCCCCAAATCACACGTCCAAAGCAATTGCTTAGTGAATACAAGCTAACATACATTGCTGCTATTGCAGGTGTCAGATCAAACATGCTTTGACCAATCACCGCAGCGTTTGAGGCAATCATCAAGCCAGAAAATGCACCGGCGCACAACATCACGATCACTAAATAAAAAGTCGGCGTTTTCAGCATTTCTTGCCATGTAAGATTGATCTGCTGTTTTGGTCCAGCAGTTGAAGCTGGTGTCCAACCAGCAGGTCGGTAGTCTGCCGGCGCTTTTTTGATAAATAGACTTGCGACGCACACAACCACGACATACGCAATGCCCAATACCCGGAAAGCGGCTAAGACATCTTGGCTTTCAATCAAACGATTGGCAATGGGTGCGGCAATAATCGCGGCGCCACCCATTCCTGCCGTGATCAATCCTGAAGCCAAACCGCGTTTATCTGGAAACAAACGGATCGTATTACTCAGACAAGCAGAATAAGCAAATCCTTGGCCTAAACCAGCAAGCACACCATATGTTAAATAAAGCATCGCTGGGGAAGTAGCAAATCCGGTCAAGAAAAAGCCCAGTCCAAACAAAACACCGCCAGAAACGATCACCCGTTTTGCCCAGCCACGATCCGTTAACAGGCCGCCTAGAATCATCGTGATTGGTCCAACAGCCGCATTGATCGTAAAAGCCAGCATAATTTCAGGCATTGACCAGCTTTTTAGTTGGCTAAGGGGGGACGCAAATACACTAAAAGCATATACTGCACCGGTACAAAGCAAGACCATTGTCGATGCAATCAAGATTTGCCAACGATTGATAGTAGTTTTCATTTATTTTCCTCCATCCTGATACAATTACATTCTTTTTGTTATATTTTTCACAATAATGTGCTGAATGAACGTGCGCAGCATCATGTCTGCACACGTATCATTCAAGTTTAAAGATGTTCTGCTACAGCAGTTTTGCCTGCAATACGACCAAAGGTAAAGATATCCGTTAAAGAGTTTCCGCCTAGTCTATTTCCCGCATGGATACCACCTGCGACTTCGCCTGCAGCATACAATCCTTTGATCACATGCCCTTCTTCTGTTAACACATGTGTCTGCGGATCGATTTTTAATCCGCCCATTGTATGATGGACAGCCGGTTTCCGTGGTGTAGCATAAAATGGCGCTTGAACAACTTTCAAATCAAAAACGTCTTTGCCAAATTCGGGGTCACGTCCAGCATCCACATAACGATTATACTTTTCAATCGTATCGATCAATACTTCCGGCGCAACATTGATTTGGGTTGCTAAATCAGCCAATGTGTCAGCTCGGAATAAGGTGCCCGCTGCCACTTGTTTATCGATTTTTTCTTGGCTTGTATTATAGGCAGTTTTTTTGATTTCTTCGTCAGCAATCAAATAAAACAGTCCCCCATTGTCAATCGCAGCCTGCGTCAAGACATCGCGGCTCTCATATTCATTCACAAAACGTTTGCCTGATTGGTTGACCATCACAAAGTTCGCTGGCGGTACTTGCAAACCGCTGAATAAAGCGCCTGTATGTGGATCAGATACTGGCATCATTTGTGAGAAGCCCATACCTACTAAAGCAGCACCGGCACTTTCGCCTAATTTGATGCCGTCACCGGTAATTGCAGGTGAATTTGAAGTTTTGATATCATCCTCAATTTCCGTCCAATAGGTATTATATTGTTTCAACATTTTCGTATTGGCGCCAAAGCCGCCCGAAGCTAATACGACAGCTTTGCCGTAAATCGTTACAGTTTGACCATTTCGCCCTTCACCAATGATACCTACGACTTGGCCATCTTCAATGATCAACTCTTTTACAGGTGTATCTGTCAAAATCTTGCCCCCGTGTTCATCGACAAAATCATGCAACGCAGAAACAAACGCATAGCCCTCATTTTTAACAGGTTTATGTCCCCGTCTCCATTTCGCACCCACTGGCATATCGACATGATTGGTATCAAAATCGACACCGATTTCTTCTAACCATTTAACAGATGCCAAGGCTTCATCTGTCAAAATTTTCACTAAATCATATTCGCCATAAATAGGTCGGCCAGCTAAATCTTTCCGCTTTCCGCCCAAGTAAGTCTGGATTCGATGCCATAGCGCTGAGTCAAAAAGATACTCTTTTTCTGGTGTAGTTTCTGATAAATAAGCACTGATTTGCGCTTTCAATGTTTGGAAATCGCTCAGATATTCCGCATCAATCTCTGATTCATCGATTGCGAAAACTTCTTCCAACGCACTTCGTTCCCCTGGCAAGGCAGCAAAACCATTTTGCCAACTTGGATCTGCAGCATTCATCGGTCCACCGGTGCGCACGGTATTGCCACCGATTGCTGGGAATTTTTCTACAATGATCACATCTTTGCCGGCTTGCAACACACTGGCTGCAGCACTTAACCCCGCACCGCCTCCGCCAACGACGATAACATCTGTCGTATACGTTTCATCTTCTGTACGCATTGCACTTGCAGCTTTCGGACGCTTACGTAAAATATCTGGATTGGCACCTGCCATTTTGACTGCTTTAGCCACACCATCTACAACGCCATTACTCGTAACAGAAGCCCCAGATATCGCATCAACATTTAAGGTTTGCCCTTCAATGATTTCTTGAGGAATTCTGACGAACACGACATCTGCGATCCCTTCTGATTCACCAGAAGTATCAATATCAATCGCTTCGATCCGTTCTTCACTGACTGTCACCACCATTGGCAAATCACCATTATGCCCTGGGGCAGTCACTGTATAAGCCCCTGGTTGATAAGAGATTTCTTCTGGTTCATTCAAGATGTTTGCTACTTCGGTAAAACGCATAAATTTACGGAAACAACTTTCTAAAAAGTCGATCGTTCGTTGATCTTTTAAATCTCCTTGTTCATCAAAAGCTTGGTGGGCACGACCTAATAAAAACTCATTTCCAGGCATCACTGTTGCATTCACGCCAGGTGCATCTAAAATTTGTCTCAGATGCAATTGTGCCCGTGACGATCCTTGAATATCGTAAGAAGCCCCTACGATCATGACAGGTTTCCCATCAAAAGGATGCAGGTTGAAAGAAAGCCATTCTAAGACACTCTTTAACGCAGAAGGAATTGAATGGTTGTGTTCTGGTGTGGCAATGATCACACCGTCTGCAGCCATAATTTTGTTATTCAACGCTTGAATAACGGGACTGTTCGATTGATCTTGTGTTTCATTGAACATAGGTACATCTTTGATTTCAAGTATCTCGATTTCTGCAAGGGAAGAAAATGCCCGTTGCATAAAAGTCACCAACTGGCGATTGGTGGATTGTTTGGCATTGGTGCCGATCAGACCTACAAATTTCATGAATGATTCCCCTCTTTCTATGCTTGTTCCCATGAAAATTTCTTTGCACGTTCTTTCGCAGTTGAATAGGCATCGACCAACTGATTGGTGATGGCAACAAATAAAAGAAATTCATTAAAGCAATCTTCAAGCTCTGCGACTTTATCCGCATCCTTCAGTTGACCATGGTCATCAAAAGCTTGCATCGAATGGCCCAATAAAAATTCGGCGCTTGGCATGATACGCGCCTTTACTTCTGGTGCGTCCAAGATTTGTCTCAAATGTGCTTGCGCCCGTGATGAACCTAAGGCCCCCAAGGATGCCCCGGTGATCATGACCGGCTTATCGATCAAAGGACGACTCGTATAAGACAACCATTCAATGGCACTTTTTAAGACTGCTGGAATTGAGTGATCGTATTCTGGCGTACTGATGATCACACCATCTGCCGCTTCGATTTTATCGGCTAAAGCTTGTACTGCAACAGGTGCTGTTTTGTCATCAGGTTCATTAAATGCAGGTAAATCTGCAATTTCACACAATTCAATCTCCGCTTTGTCTTTGAAGTGTCTTTGAATAAATTGTAGTAATAATCGATTGGTAGAACGAGTTGAGTTGGTGCCAACGATAGCGATTAATTTCATCATCATCTCTCCTATTTGTGAATTTATTAACATTAGCGTGCAAAAAAAAGCAATCAACAGCCTGATCCTCACTGCCGCTTCCCCGAGTCTCTTTTAAGCAATGAAAAATAGACTGCTGATAACAAGGATTACACGTTATTACTTATGATTTTCCCTCGTACAAGCATAGTGTATGCTGATTTGCTTTGTTTGTGAAATATTTATTTAATTATATAACTATAACAATTTTGTTATAATAGAGAAAAAGGAGGATGCACGATGGTTTTAAAAGATTCATCTCTGATGCTGCAATATTTAGATACACTCCTGAAACATAGCAATTATACCAAAGCTGCCAAAGATCTATATATCTCACAACCTTATTTAACTCAGACCATCCAGCGGATCGAACAAGAATTAGGGGCGCCGATCATCAACCGACAAACTGGACATTTCCAGCTGACTGAAGCTGGAAAAATCTATTATCAATACCTCGAAACATTAGAAACAGAATCAGCTAAATTAAAAAACCGGCTCTCTTGGTACACAAACACCGAAAAACGTTCCTTGCGTATCGGTATCTTACCTAGTTTAGGCTCATATCTACTGCCATTATTCATCCCTGCCTATCAAAAGATATATCCTGATGTTCGTTTTTTCTTACGAGAGGACCTGCCCAAGCAAAATGAGCAGCGGCTGCTCAATGGTCAATTGGATTTTTTTATTGGACAAAACCCAGAGACGATTGCCCCTAATTTAACAGTTTATAGTACAAATAAAGAGCGCTATTTGGCCATTATCCCGCCTTCTTCACCCTTCTATCGGTCAGGGACACGCTACTTATCTGAAGAGACACTTGCAATCAAAGATATCTTACAAAGTCCCTTGATATTGACGAGCAGTGGTTCCGCGATTCGCCGACAAATCGATCAATTGCTGCAAAAACATAAAGTAGAACCAACCATTTTGATGGAAAGCAGCAACATCTATACTGTCGCCGCATTAGCAGAAAACGCGTGCGGTATCGCCATCGTACCAGAAAGTGTCTTGCAAGCAGCAACGCCCACAGCATTCAATCTTTATCCTTTACCTGAGGAATTGTTGTCTTTAACGTATTTCATCGCCCACCAAGCAGAACGCGCTTTATCCAAAAGCGAACAAGTTTTGATTGATACATTTCTAAGAAATATATAAAATAACGAAACATATGGCCGACTTTACGTTGATCGGCTATATGTTTCGTTATTCATATCTATACCGTTTCAATCAGATCTGCAGCTTCTCTAGGATAGAGCAACTCGCCTTGTTTGGTAATGATTATTCCTGTGATGTCTGTTAGCGTAGCCAATATAGACAATATCTTTTGCGGTGATTGACCAAACAGCCTAGTCGTCCAAATTTCACCATCCACTGATTTCTCAGAAACAATGGTCAAACTAGCAATTTCGCTCGCCAGCGGATACCCGGTTTGACGATCAAAAATATGATGATAGGTTTTGCCGGATTCATTCAGTGTACGTTCATAAATACCTGAAGTGACCACCGATTTGTTGCGGAGCTTGATTGCTGCCGCAAAATTCCCTCTAGGTAAAAACGGATTTTGGATACCGATGCGCCACAAATGATCCTCGTGCATCGGTGCATCGCCATAAACCATGACATTCCCGCCTAAATCGATCAATGCCGCTGCCACACCTACTTGTTTAAAGTACCCCATGAGCTGATCTGCAAAAAAACCTTTTGCTACTGCACCTAAATCAAGTTGCATCCCCTTAGCCAAGGCTACTGTTTGTTGCTGATGATTCAAGAAAATATGTTGTGGATCCGTCAAAGGCAGCAATGCGTTTATTTTTTCAGCAGAGGGTACGTTAGCGTCTGCAAACCCAATGCGCCATTCTTGTACCAATGGGCCAATCGCAATATTCAAATAACTGTCAGAGGGCAGACTATGTTGCCGCGCCAAGTCGATTAGTTGAAATAAATCAGCTGGCACTTGGACCGCCGCTTTCCCCGCTTGTTGATTGACTTGTCCGAGTATCGACTTAGGATCGTTGGCGCTAAAACGCATCTCAAATAATTGGGCTTGTTTTTGGGCCTCATCCAAGATCGAATCAGGTGCATCATGCACCACTTCGATCGTGATCAACGTGCCCATCCCCCGAAAAACTCTTTTCTTATGGATCATATTGTTTCGCTCCTGTCTGTTTCTGCTATCATATCAGTTTTTTCCACAAAAAAGTAGCTAGACTCAGTGATCCTCTCATTTACCTACTGCCATACGCATTGGCTTATCCTCCGCTTGTATCAGTTGCGCGCTATTCACAAAAAAAGACTGCCTAAATAAGGGCAATCTTTCTTGTTCATTCCTATTGCTTCGACTCAATGATAAAAATCAAAACGGCCTTTCGCTAATACTTCTTTGACGCCACCTGTTTGATACAAAGAGCGATCCATGATCGCTTTTTTGACAAATGAAGCGGGATATCCCTTTACAGCCATTTTTCCAACTAACCCAAAGGCATGGGTGTTGCCGATCGACGCCACAGAGCCGAGTGATTCAAAGTGGAACGCAATTGGCTCCTCGTTCGCTAATTGGCGCAAAATGTTCTTCGCTGCATGTTGCCCCATTTTCAAGGCGATCTGTGCGGTTGTAGGGTACGGGCGATTCGTTGTTGGATCTAACACAGCAGACACATCTCCTACAACATACACGTGCCCATGATCAGGATCAGCCAATGTTTGATCGACCATCACACGGCCCCGGCGCGCGGAGAAGTCAGAATCAGCCATGACATGACTGCCGCTGACACCCGTCGTCCAAATAATCGTTTTGGCACGTAATGCTTCTGTTGCGCCAGATTCAGCATCCGTTTGGTAAATGACAACACCTGGTTTGATTTCTTTGATCGGTTTACCCGTCAAGAAATTGACGCCCCATTTCACTAAGTTGCTGATCCCATAGTCGGATAGTTTTTCTTCAAACATGGGTAAAAGTCGTGTGACAGCTTCCACGCAATATAACTTGATGTCTTCCGGTTGAACACCTGCTGCTTTCGCAAAGGTTTTGCGGTTTTCGACGAATGAACCCAGCAATTCGATGCCAGTAAAACCTGCGCCGCAAACCACGATTTTTAATAATTCCGGATCTTTGGTTTGTTGATAGTCCTGCATTTGTTGCAATACATGGTGATAGATTGCTTCTGCTGAATCAACGTCAACCATTTCTAAGGCATATTCCTCGACACCCGGGATGCCGAATGATTCTGATTCGAAGCCTAATGCAACGATCAAATAATCATATGTGTGCGTCGTTTGGTCTTTGAAGGTGATCACTTGTTGGTCACGGTCAATCGTTGCGACTTCTTTTTGGACAAATGTCGTTTTATTTGTCTTCACAACATCCATAATAGGATAACTGATACGGTCGCGGGGTTGCGTGCCCGCAGCGACTTCATGGAGATCTGTTGCTTCATAATGATAATCGTTTTTATCGATCAGCGTGATATGAAAATCTCCTTTCGCTCCTTGTAATACGTGTAAGGCACGCAACCCAGCATATCCTGCGCCTAAAATGACAACTTCCTTCATGTTTCTTTACTTCCTTTCTTTCCTTCACAAAATTATAAAATCAAACCAAGCGCGAACGTGATCACTTGTGCTGAAGCACCAATTGCTAAAATCCTAACCGCACAAATGAAGGTTTCCCTTTTGATTTGTTTTTCCATTAATCGTTTTGTCTGTTGCCAGACAAATGGTCCCACCAAGAAGGTCAAAACCACTGACCAGGGGGCAATATCCACTACTACAGACACAATGATTGCGACAAAAGCAATGATGTTCATTGCGGCAAAAAGCCGTAGTGCTCGAGGTTTTCCAAGGTAATGCACCAGTGTATAGCGATTGTTCTTTTCATCTTCATCCAAATCGCAGATGTTATTAGCCAACATCAAGTTGGCGATCCATAATGTATTTGGCAATGAGACCAAGAAAATGCTGCCGATAGTAGCGATATTCCATTCAAATACCTGATATGTATTTAAATAGACGCAAATCAAAGAGATCATAAAGCCCATAGTAAATCCTGAAAAGAATTCTCCTAACGGCAAACTCGATAACGGCCGCGGACCAGAGGAGTAAAAGATACCAACCAAGTAACAATACAACCCCATCCAAAATAATGGCCAGCCAACAACGATCGCTAATCCGATACCCATCAATGCCGAAACAGTGATCATCGAGACCATCAACCAAAAAACGAGTTTGACAGATAACTGTTCCCGCCCAATGATATTGGTTTTTACTTTATAATCATGTACTTCCGTTGCATGGTGGTAATCATTATAATTGTCTAAAATATCGACCGCCATATTGAAAATCAGCATCGCTGCAAAGTACAACAAAACATAGCCTAAATGGATCGACTGATAATTGTACCAACTATAGCAAATCCCAATAAAAAAGGGCAAAACACTGGCCGTTTTTGCTTTAAATTCCACAAGTTCTAAAAATACTGAGAGAGTCACAAATTCACCTCCTTTAAAGAATGCATTAAACTAGTCAATCCCCCGTCTTTAAGCTAGAATAAGGGCTGAATGACTGTGAGAAAGGGTTATATTATGTTTGACTTTTGGATCGATTACCCGATGATCGATGAACGATTGAAAACTGTTTGTTCAATCATTGAAGATCGGGTAACTGTACGTAACAAAGAAATACAAGATGTTTTGATCGACTTTACTTATTCAGGTGGAAAAATGCTGCGACCAGCTCTCTTTTTACTGTTTGCTGATTTAGGCGATCCTCATTATAAAAAAACCGACCAACTAACGAAAATTGCTGCCTCCTTGGAAATTTTGCATATGGCCACTTTGATCCATGACGACATTATCGACGATTCTCCATTGCGTCGAGGGCGTACCACTGTCCAAGCTAAATATGGAAAAGACATTGCTGTCTACACGGGTGACCTGTTGTTCACCCAATTTTTTGAGTTATTGATTGAAAGTATGCATAGCTCTCCATTTCTAATGACCAATGCCCAAGCCATGAAGCGTCTGCTATTGGGGGAATTGGACCAAATGCATACCCGTTACAACGTAAATGAAACGGTGGAAGAGTATTTGCAAAGCATCAATGGCAAAACCGCTGAGCTCTTTTGGCTAGCTTGTATCGAAGGCGCCCATTTTGGCGGCTTATCTGAAGCAGATCAACAACGAGCAGGCGAGATTGGCCGTAATATCGGCATTGCCTTTCAAGTCTTTGATGATATCTTAGACTATACCTCTGACACAGGAACATTAAAGAAACCCGTATTGGAAGACCTCACTCAAGGGGTCTATACATTGCCGTTGTTGTTTGCCAAAGAACAAGCACCTGAAGCTTTCGCACCGTATCTCAATAAAAAAGAAACACTCTCTGTGGAAGAAGCACAAGAAGTAGCTTCACTTGTCAATGCTTATGACGGAGTCAGCAAAGCTGCTGACTTTGCGCTTGGTTATACGCAAGAAGCCCTGGCCGCCATCGATCAACTACCAGATACCCCCAGCAGAAAAAAAATCCGCTCATTGACAGAGTTGCTCTTGCAGCGTAATCATTAAATCAAGTACGCGTCCATCGATAAGATGGACGCTATTTGCTTACATTCTGCCTTGATCAATGGCCAATAATTGTTGAAAATGGGCGTTTTCAGCAGCTAGTTCTGCAGGAGAGCCACTCATCTTCAACTGCCCATCTTCAACGAAAATAACACGATCCATCATCGAAATCCCCTGCAAATGATGCGTGATCCAAATAATCGTTTTATGGTTCAAAACTTTGAAGAAAGTTTCCAACACCCCTTGTTCAGTAATCGGATCCAACCCAACGGTCGGCTCATCCAATAAGATGATTGGCGTATCTTTCAATAAGATCCGTGCCAACGCTAGGCGATGCCTTTCACCACCAGAAAACCGCAAACCAGCTTCATCAACCATTGTCGCCAATCCTTCTGGCAAAGCGGCTACCATTTCTTTCAACCCTACTTGGTCTAATACTTGCCAAACATCAGCCTCAGAAGCCGCTTCATTCCCAATCCGCAAATTATTCAAGATAGTTGTATGGAATAAATAAGGGTTTTGGTTGATGACACCAATCATTTCACTGATTTCATCGCCAAAATCAGCGACTGGTTGCCCATTGATCAAAATAGTTCCTTCAGTCGGCACCAAATCTCCCCGCAGCAATGAAGCAAAGGTACTTTTCCCAGAACCGCTGCGGCCAAGAATCGCTAATTTTTGATGAGCCGCAATGGTCAGATTCAATCCACGAAGTACTTCTTTTCCATCGGGATAATGAAAATGCAGATCATTGACTACCAATTCTACTGGTCCTTCAAGCGTCATGGCTTTTGGCTCAGACATGGCAGCTTGCTCTTTAGGCAAGGCATTAAAACGATCGATAGAATCTTTATACACATTGGTTTCTTGGGCAGCACTTGGCAATGGTGCAAAGGCATCGATCAACGGGAACACACACAGCACAAAAGCTGCGATCCAGTTAGCCAGTCCACCATAAACGCCAGGAAAACGGGTACTTGCCCAAACAAGCAATGCAACGGCGATCACCCCAAAGGTTCCTTGTAAAAGAAAATCCCGACGGCGATCAAACTGTTTGATTTTTTCATCTACCTGACGTAATTCAGCTTCCAAGGCTTTATGGGCCGCAACATATTCTGTTCCTCGTTGAGAAAAGACCCAATCGGAAACACCCAATACATTGTCGGTCAGTGTTGTATACAGATGGTTTTTCATTTGTTTCTGCTTTTCTTGCCGCACACCATTGACCAAAACAGACCATAACGGTAGGACGACTACAACGATTCCCAATAAGAGCAGCATCACCAAAGCAAACCACCAAGAAAAATAACCCAATCCGATAATCAAAAAAACATAAAGAATCCACGCAATCACCGTTGGAAAAATCGTCCGCAGATAGAGGTTTTGGATATGGTTGATATCCTCAGCCAACAAGCCTAAGATATCACCAGTACGATGGGCTTGTTTAAAGAAGATGGCCTCTTTTTCAACAACGTTGTACAACTTTAAACGCAAATTTGAGGTCATACGCAAGACCCAGCTATGACTCGTCAGCCGTTCCAAATAGCGAAAGACTGGTCGTCCAATCCCAAAAGCCCGCGTCAGTACGATTGGAATATACACCAATAAAATATTTTCTGGAATCGAAGCAGAACGGCTGATCAAAAAACCCGAATTGAACATCAAGGCACCGCCGCAAAAGAAAGTCAGAAAGCCCAAGAACAATGCCAAAGCTAAGACATTCTTGTATTTTGTTAAGAACGGTTTGACCCAAGTATCGGTTTTCAATGATCGGAATAAACCAATTTTATTCAAGTTGTTCCCTCCTCATTCCACGAACCAAGTCAGTAAACGCTCCTTGTTTCGCTTGTAGTTCTGCCAATGTCCCCCGTTCAACGATTTGCCCTTGATCCATGACAATGATTTCATCCATCTCTTCCATCCAATGCAACCTATGGGTAGCAAAGAAGACCAAGCGATTGTCCATCAGCGGCAGCATCCTTGCTTTTAGCGCCACTTCTGTTTCAATATCTAAATGGGCTGTTGGTTCATCAAAGAGGAGAATTTTCCGATCTTGATCCAAGAAGGCCCGAGCCAAAGCAATTCGTTGGGCTTGTCCACCACTAAGATGTCGTTCTCCCTCACCAAGCATCGTATCCAACCCTTGAGGCAATTCTTCCAGCAACGCCGTCAATCCTGCCACTTCAATGGCGGCTAGCACTTGTTCTTTCGTTGCCGTTGGTTGATAGAATGCAATATTTTCTTGGAGGGTCATCCGATATATATACGGATTTTGCGGAATATAAATCAATTGTTCTTGCCAATCTGCTTGACGCAACGCTGTCACATCAACTCCATCGATCTTGATTTGCCCAGACTTCGGTACAAAAAAGCCGCTCAAAAGATTGATCAACGTTGATTTCCCTGACCCGCTCAACCCGATGACGCCGATTTTTTTAAAACCAGTCACAGATAAATCAATATCAGACAACGCGGTTTTCTCCTCGTAATCAAAAGATACACCAGATAGCGCCAAATTGGTTTGTGCTTGCCAATGAGGCAAGCCAACTGCAGCGACCGCTGCTTCTGGTTGATTCAAAATCTCTGTGACAGCCGTCATGGCATTTTTGCCATCTAACGTGGCATGATAATCACTTGAAAAATCACGGATCGGTAAAAAATATTCAGGGGCCAAAATCAAAATCGTCAAAGATGGGAACAAGAAAATACCTTCATTGATCAAACGCAATCCCAATAAGACAGCGACAACCGCAATCGATAATGTAGTAAAGAAATCTAAGGCAAAGGTCGATAAGATACCGACTTTCAGCGAAGCCATTGTCGCTTTTCTGAAGCGTTCACTTGAAGCAAAAATACTCTTGCCATATTTTTGGCTCACACCAAACAATTTCAATGTATCGATGCCCCTCAAGGTATCGATAAAGTGATTGGATAATAATTGAAACGTACGGTATTGTTTTTCGGCTTTACTTTGTGCGGCATAGCCCAAAATGATCATAAAGATAATGATCAGCGGGAATACCAATAGCAAAACCACACCCGATTCCCAATCAAGATAAAAAACCAGCGCCAAAATCACCCATGGGATGATCGACATATTCATGATTTTTGCCAAAATCAACTGCAGATAATTTTCGACTTGGTTGATTCCTTCTAAAAGCATGGTGGTGATGTTCCCTGTCCCTTGCTGCTGAGCAATTTGTGGTCCTACACGAAAAAGCTTTTCTAAAAGTTGGTCGCGCAGAGCCGCCGCTTGTTGATAACTGTAGGTATCCAGCTTTTGTGCCCGAAAAAAGATTATCCCTTGTCGCGCGATAAACGAACAAAAGAACAGCAGAATCCAGCCCCACTGTTCCTTTAAAGGATGACCTTCCCATAAGCCAGTGATGGCACTTGCCAACCCATAAGCCTGTCCGATAATGAAGAGTGCTTGCAAGAACGATAACCCTGCAAGCAATCCCAATAACTGTTTCATTCCAGGGAGTTTCATGATTTGTTTGTCAATCATTTATATCCCTCCAACGCCCCGGTATGGCTGATCCGTTTCCGGAAAATGTAATAACTCCACGCGGTATACGCCAATACAAAAGGCAAGATCGTTAATGATAAATAACTCATGATCTTCAATGTATAACGACTTGATGAAGCATCTGCAATCAGCAAATCATAACTTGAATCTAGTGAACTGATCAACACTCTTGGGAATAGTCCCGTGAAAATCAAAACCACTAGTGCAATCAAGGTCAACCCACTAGCTAAGAATGCTGTCATTTCCATGCCTTTAAAGACACTGATATTTGCTAACACCGTCAACGCCACGATCACGATCAACAAACCCAATGTTGTTGCAAAATGAAGCGCAAAGAAGTCTGTTTGGAAATAAAGCAAAACAGCAAATACCACCAAACCGGCATATAAAATACCATAAAAAACACTGGCATAATTACGCGCCCGTGCCCGAATCGGACCTTCTGTTTTCAATGCAATGTAGTTCAAGCCATGCAAGTAGCACAATAAAGTCATGGCAATGCCGCCAACAACTGAAAATGGATTGACATAGTCAGTAAAGGTCGCAGTCATATTGCCGTCAGCATCCAAAGGCATGCCTTGAATCAAAGCCACAAACATCAAACCAAAGAAGAAGGGCACCATGGTACTGCCGATCGTCAATGTCCAGTTCCAAATGTTTTTGTGCTCTTTCGGGAAGTTTGCCCGAAACTCAAAAGATACGCCACGAATGATCAAACCTACCAAAATCAACAATAAAATCAAATAAAACCCACTGAACAATGACGCATACCAGTATGGGAATGAAGCGAACATCGCACCACCTGCTGTCAACAACCACACTTCATTGCCATCCCAGACAGGCCCAATCGTTTGAACGATCTGATCTTTTTCGTCTTCATTATGAGCCAGCGTTTGCACTGACATCCCAACACCGAAGTCAAAACCTTCCAAGAAGAAGAAACCTGAGAACAAAATGCCGATCAATGTAAACCACAATAATTGTAAACCTGTCATCCTTCAAACGCCTCCTTGTCAAACGGATCTTGATAGTCATTTTGGCTGATCTCGCCAAAAGCGTCTTTTTCAGGACCATGATTCATTTCACGTCTGACTAAGTAAATCATTGTAGCACCTAGTCCAGTAAACAATAAGAAATAAACTGTGTTCGAGATCATCAAGGATGTAGCAGACACATTAGGGGAGACACTATCCTCAATCGTAAATAATTCATAAACCGTCCAAGGATAACGTCCCAATTCAGTAATCAACCAGCCTGCTGTATTGGCCAAAAAAGGTGTGAATAAGGTCAGCCCCGTGACCCAAAGCAGCCAGCGTTTTTCAAAGAGCCATGGTTTTTTCTTGCGGGTAAAGAACAGCCCCAAACCAGAGACAAGCAGCATCAATGCGCCGAATCCGGCCATCACACGGAAACTCCAGAATAAGGTATTGACAGGGGGATAATAATTTCGCTCCCCATAACGCGCAATCAAATCTTGGTTGACAGTATCCATCCCATCGATTGAGCCAAATGGTTCATTGAAAGCCAGAATACTTAGCATATAAGGAATAGAAATACCGAATACTTGGTGGTGCTCAGCTTCATTCGCCCAAGCAACAACTGTCCAAGCCGCTGGACTGCCAGTATCCTCATACGCACCTTCCATCGCCGCAAATTTCATTGGTTGTTCTTCTACTAAATATTTCATTTGTTCATCCCCAGCAAGCAATACTGTGAATGAACCAAACAAAGCAACCGCAAAGCCAATGCGCATTGACTTTTTGAAGAAATCACGATCGATATCTTGATCTTTCTTCAATAAACGAAAAGCAGAAAGACCCGCTACAATGATTCCACCCATGGCGATTGCCGCGGTAATGACGTGCAAAAATTCATACCAGACTTGCGGGTTGGCCAATAAGGCACCGAAATCGGTCATTTCTGCTCGACCATTGTTCAATGTATAGCCTACCGGATGCTGCATAAAACTGTTGGCGGCTAAAATCCAAAAAGCAGAAAGCATGGACCCTAAGGTAACCAGCCAAAAAAAGGTCGCATGGAGCTTTGGACTGACACGATCCCACGTAAAAATCCAGAGTCCTAAGAAAGTAGACTCCAAAAAGAAGGCCAATAAGGCTTCTAACGCAAGAGGGGCACCAAAAATATCACCAACAAAGCGTGAGTAATCTGACCAGTTCATCCCAAACTGAAACTCTTGAATGATCCCGGTCACAACACCAACAGCAAAACTCAATAGAAAAATATTCCCCCAGAACTTCGTCATGCGTTTATATTTTTCATCCTTTTTAATCACATATAGTGTTTCCATGATTGCAATAACGACACCCGTTCCGATTGAAAACGGCACAAAAAAATAGTGAAAAATCGTTGTCATCGCAAACTGGATCCGTGCTAATGTCACAATATCCATTTTACATCCTCCTATTTCTACGCAAATAAATGATAATTATTCCAATGAAAGAAAAATTCCAATTACGAATATACTCCTCTCATACATAAATAAGAAGTAACTTGCTTACTATTACCGTTTTTTAATCGCTTCCTTTCTGATTCTTAAACATAAGACGTTGACGTAGGTTCATTTAGCCTCATTTGCAAAAAAACCAACTATTTACGTGCTTATATTTTATAATATCATCAACAATTGGTTAATACCAATTGTTGACACTTTGTCACTCCACCCATTTAACACTCTTTTTGTTCAGAAAGCAATGGGTCTTTCAATAAAATACCTGGAAAATTATCGCTGAGCACCAGTTTCTTTAAGTCTTGATATGAGGACAACAATTCTTTAAGTCCTAACCTTTTTAACAATAATAATGTTTCATCCATGCAGGCTTCTGCCTGTGCTTCGCCTTTTAACCAAGCCACCCAGCCCTCATAAAAAGGCATCAATACGGCTTCCTTCATATGCTGCTCTTTTGCTACTCTTGCTTTCCACAATACCAAAGTTTTTTCCGCGTAATCACTTTGCTTGAATAAACAAAATATCGAAAAAATCGCTGTCAGTGTTTCATAAAAAATATCTTGATTACCTGGCAATATGGTAAATTGGTCACTTTTCTTGATAGCCACCTGTAAACACCGCCACAACAAAGGCGCTTCCATGGCGACAGCTACTCGGGCAAACAATCGCAACTCATAGACGCCCCAGGTGTCAGTATTGAGTAAGTAGTGTTTGGCACCACCTAGACAATCGCTATGTTTTTCATACGCTGCCAACATTGGTGATCCACTTAAAATATCTTGCTTCATCAAATAGTCAAAACGAAATAATTGCAATAAATGATCGACTTCTAATGAATAGTTTTGTTGTTGGTACAGGCATAGTGCTTGATATTTTTCTTCTAATCCCTCTAAATCCTCTACACGATTAACTGATCCCATTGCGGCTACATACGACATGATTTCTGCGTGTTTTGCCGAATGCGTTTGTCCAGTCTGTATCAACTGAAACTCATCAAATCGGACTTCTAGTTTGTCGATCAATCGATGAAATCTTTCGCAAGAAATCGTTGTTTTGTCATTCTCAAATTGCGACAACAAGGACAAAGACAACTGTTCATCCGCTAGTTCTTTCAATAATAATCCTTTACTCTTCCGGATTGATTTGATTGTTGCTCCATAACTTTGCACATGATTCACCTTCTTTTTCAATATATTGAAATTTGAACAACCGTTATCCTCTTAGGCAGTATGCTTTCATTATCTTATAGAAATGAGGAAGAAGCTATGATAACGAGTAAAAAGCAAGAAATGCTTCACGTGAAACATTTGCAAAAATCATTCAAAGACAAAAAAGTCTTAGTCGATGTCAATTTATCTGTCCAGTCTGGAGAAATATTCGTCCTCTTGGGGGCAAACGGTGCCGGCAAAACCACATTGGTCCACATATTGACCACGATTTCATCTTTCGACAATGGCACTGTCCGCATCAATGGTTGTGATCTTAAAAAAAATCCAGCCGCTATCCGGGCGCAGATCAGCTTGACCGGCCAATTCTCGGCCGTTGACGAAGAATTGACGGGTAGAGAAAATATGCAAATGATCGCAGACCTGCGCCATATTGACCATAAAAAAACCACCATTGACTCCTTGCTGACTCGCTTTGACTTGCAAGAAGCCAGTTCAAGACTAGTGAAGGAGTATTCTGGCGGTATGCGGCGGCGCTTAGATATCGCTATGAGTTTCATCGGCACCCCCACCCTCTTATTCTTGGATGAGCCCACTACGGGATTAGACCCGCAAAATCGATTAGCAACGTGGGAGATGATCAAGGAACTGGCCAATCAAGGACGCACGATTTTCTTGACCACCCAATATCTCGAGGAAGCCGAATTTCTCGCAGACAAAATTGCGATTTTACACGAGGGTAAAATCATCCTAGAAGGCACGCCGCAACAAATCAAATCCCTCTCTCAAATCAATCAGATGACCATACATGTTTTAGACAAACAAGAACTTGATATATTAGTCAACCACTTAACTGATTATGATGTGACCATCGATGAAACCAATCTTTCATTGAGCTTTCCGATCAAGTCCGGCTTCCAAGACGCGTTTTCGCTGCTGCAGCAAATAGACCAATTACCCGTCACCATTATTCGGTTCAATCAGACCAGTGCGACTTTAGAAGATATCTTCTTATCCGTTGTTCAAGGCGGTGCCCAATGAAAACATTCATCGAAACAAAAACCTTGTTCAAGCGCAACGTATTACTCTCGATACGCAACATGGAAGCCCTATTTAGCGGTATTTTGACCCCGGCACTGTTAATGATCCTTTTTGTCTATGTCTTTGGCGGCGCTATGCATGTCGGCGATGTCTCTTACGTGGACTTTGTGGTGCCCGGGGTATTGGTGCAATGCATCGCTCAAAGCGCTTCAGCAGTGGGTGTCATGGTCAATCAAGATTTACAAACAGGCATGGTCACTCGATTGATCACCTTGAATATCGCCAAATCAGCCTATTTGAATGGTCACGTCTTGGCAGCCAGCTTGCGCAGCTTTCTGAGTACGTTGGTAGTCTTGCTCGTCGCGCTGTTGATTGGCTTTCGCCCGCAAGCCGATTTGATTGGATGGTTGATCGTGCTTTTGTTGATTTTTTGCTTCACAATGGCGTTTACTTGGCTTTCTGTTTTATTCGGATTACTCGCCAAAAGTCCTGAAACGGCAACAATGTTTACAGTGTTGACGACGCTGCTTCCCTATCTTAGTTCTGGCTTTGTACCAACTGAAAGCATGCCTAAAGCATTGGCGCTTTTTGCTGAATACCAGCCAATGACGCCTATCATTCAATCCATTCGGGCATTGATGCTGCAACAACCACCCGCGCCGTTACGCCTAGCCTTCATCTGGTGTGGGGGGATCATTGCAGTGAGTTGGTTCTTGGCAACTGTTGCTTACCAACGCCGAATACGTAGAGGATAACCGCTATTCGGGAGGACACCAAAGAAGCAGCAGGCATTCGCCTGCTGCTTCTTTTCATGCTTGTTTAATCAAGATTTGCGCCATTTGTCGCAATTACTTGTTTGTACCAATCAAACGATTTTTTCTTAGCGCGATCCATCGTTCCATTGCCTTCATCATCCAAATCAACATAGATGAAGCCGTACCGTTTACTCATTTCTCCCGTCGATGCACTCACAAGATCGATACAACCCCATGGTGTATACCCAATCAAGTCAACCCCATCTTCGATTGCTTCACCCATTGCTTCGATATGGCGGCGCAAGTAATCAATGCGGTAATCATCTTCGATCACACCCTCTTCGTTGAAGGTATCGATTGCCCCTAGTCCATTTTCAACGATAAACAACGGTTTTTGATAGCGGTCATACAATTCATTCAGTGCAATACGTAATCCCTCAGGATCGATTTGCCATCCCCAATCACTTGCTTCTAAGAATGGATTGCGCACGCCGCCAAGCAAGTTGCCTTGGACTTCATCTGCTTCATTAGCCGTCACATCAACAGCAGAAGACATATAATAGCTGAACCCAATATAATCAACTGTATATTTAGCAATCAAGGCTAAATCTTCTTCTGTGATTTCCAGTCTTTCACGATCAACACCATGTTCTTTATATAAACGATTCGTAAAGGCTGGGTATTTGCCCCGTACTTGCACGTCGGCACAGTAAAAATTGAAGGCTTGATTCTGAATCAACGTTGCTGTTTGGTTGATTGGGTTTGCATCGATACTATACGTCGTTGCATAAATAATCATACAACCAATTTGGAGATCTGGATTCAATTCGTGTCCGATTTTCACCGCTTTACTGCTGGCCACAAATTGATTGTGCCACGCTTGGACCACATTCGTGAAATCACCGGCTCCCGTACTGTTGACCATCCCTTGACTCAATGCTGAAAAGTGGAATGCTGAATTGATTTCATTGAATGTCATCCAATACTTCACTTTACTATGGAACCGTTCCAAGACAACTTTCGCAAAGCGTTCATAAAATTCAATCAATGCACGGTTTTTCCAGCCGCCATACTCTTTGGCCAAATGTAACGGCATTTCATAGTGAGAAATCGTGATCACCGGCTCGATCTCGTACTTCAAACATTCATCGATCAATGCATCATAAAAAGCTAAGCCAGCTTCGTTTGGTGTCGTTTCATCTCCATTAGGAAAAATCCGTGTCCAGGCAATCGAAAAGCGGTAGCTCTTAAAGCCCATTTCTGCAAATAAAGCAATATCTTCTTTAAAACGATCATAGTGATCGATCCCCCGATGATTTGGATAAGTATATGTGTCTTCATCAATCGTCCAGTCAAAGGTATCACTACCCAAAATCGCTAAACGCTGTTTGCCTCCAGGCATTGCATCGGCAACAGACAGCCCTTTGCCATCTCGGTCAAACGCACCTTCTAATTGATTGGCAGCCGTTGCGCCGCCCCATAAGAAATTCTCTGGAAATTTTGTCATCTTCTCTACTCCTTCACTTATCTTATTTTTTTAGACAATACATAGCGATTGCAACATATTGACCTTTTCAACCATAGAAAAACCAGGGGAAAAATAAAAAACCTAAATAAGAGCCGCTGTAAAAAGCGTTTTCTTATTTAGGTTTTGCCTGATCGAGTCAGTAACAATCCAACGTGGGTTTTCTTGGGTTAACTATACCATGAAGCGGTTAGCTTGTCATTAGTAGATTATTTTAAGAAACGTTCAGTGCACATAAACGATTTTTAAATAACATTTTTACTCTATGGATATTTCATTATCGTTTCATCTTCACCCAGATCATAAAGTGTAATGGATCGATAATCGTACCTTCTGCTGGGCGCACTGCAACACCTGCTCCGTTTGAATCTGCAATAAGAAGCCATTGTTCATCCTCTGTGATGTCCGGTAAATTCAGTTTCCAGGTATGAGCACTACTATTTGCTGCAACAATCATAGATTGCCACGGTTGGGTCTGATCATCATTTGGTATTTCATAGGCAATGATATTTTCATCATTCGTGTCGAAAAACTTCATTCTGGCAGCCGTTTGTGTTGTCTGGTCTCGAAGGGGTGCATAGTTTTGACGTATTTGCCAAAGACCGCGATAGATGTCACGCAAATCTTTAAACGCTTTGGCACGCTGCCAATCCAGCTGATTGATGGCTAGTGGCGAACGAAATGAGTTTTCATCGCCTTCTTTGGTACGCCCAAATTCTTCACCGGCTTGCGTGAGTATCGCTCCTTGGCTGGTAAACAAAAGTGCAGCTGCTAATTTATTGCGTGCAAGAAGCATCTGATCTTTGGCATACACATGTTGCTGGGATTCAGGTGTCATGGTCACTACTAGTTTATCCCAAAGGGTCAGGTTATCATGAACTGACGCATAGGCAATCACTTGTTGGGGTGATTTGGCCCACCGATTCTCTGCCCGATGATCATCATAGCGGGTGCTGCCTTGGATAGCAGTAGCCAAATCACGGAGATAGAAGGTTTCTTTCCTTTGCGACTGACCATTCATCCCTTGAATAAAAGCACCATCACGCGCTTCAAATACATCGCCTTTGATACTGTCACGCAAATCATCGCTAAAAACAGCAATTCTTTCGTCCAAAGCCCAAACATTGCTCTTGTTGGCAGGGATGTTGGGGGCCATGATCTGGTTGCTGCCGGCATCCCAAGGTTCTCCGTATAAAATAACGTGTTCAAATCCTTCATTGTCCAAACGTTGACGCAATTGATTCATGGTATCGACATCATGTAACCCCATCAAATCAAAGCGAAACCCATCGATTTTATATTCTTTCGCCCAAAACAGCACAGAATCATGAATAAATTTACGCATCATTTTACGCTCAGAAGCAGTTTCATTGCCACAGGCTGATCCGTCTGCAAAATCACCTGCATTATTTTGACGATAGTAATAATCAGGTACTGTCAAATTAAACCACGATTTCTCAGTGATCGACGTATGATTAAAGACTACGTCCATAATTACACCAATATTTTCTTGATGCAGCGCTTGGATCATTTGTTTACACTCACGAATACGCGTGGCTGGATCATACGCGTCTGAAGCATATTTGCCTTCAGGTACATTGTAGTTTTTGGGGTCATAGCCCCAATTATACGTTGCTGAGGTTTCATCATTGTCATAATCAAACATCGGCAATAAATGAACATAGTTAATGCCTAATTCCTTCAGATAAGCCATCCCTGTAGCTTGTTGTGGGTCATCCAAGAGATGGGTATTTGGTTCAGTAAAAGCCAAGTATTTGCCGCGATTACTGATTGAGATACCGCTATTTGGATCACTGCTGAAATCTTCTACGTGTAATTCCCAAATATAGGCATTTGTGATAGTATCAGGCGGTGTATAACTTGTTTCTTGCCACCCTTCAGGATCGGTCAGCGTCAAATCAAGAATCGCCCCACGATTTCCATTGACACCAACTGCTTTAGCGTATAAATCAACGGTTTCCACTGTTTCATCACCACGAGTGATACGGTATGTATAAAATAATCCTTTGATTTGTTGATCCGTTGTTACGGTCCAACAATGATCGATTTGTGTCATTTGAAACGCCATCAGCTGATCATTTTTCTCGATCTCACCACTCTGATAAATGACTACCTCCATTGCATCTGCTTCTGGCGACCAACATTTGAACGTCACTTGGGCACCTGCAAAAGTCACCCCTAAATCATTGCCTTGATACGTATGTTCTTCTAAAAAACCAATTCGTCGGTCGATTTGAACTTTTTTCAATCCATAAATTTCTGTTTGCTTCAATGATTTTTCTCCATCTCTATCTTAATCTTTTTTATCATGACAATCCTTATTCTACCTTCTCATATTTCCTGAAAAAAGCCAATAGTAATTTACAGCGCAAGTACATCCAACCGCTAATGCTGAAAAAACAAGCACTATATAATCCGAAAATAAATAAATATGCCGATAACAACATCAGCAAGAAAGGGAATAATGTAATAGCGTGCAATAAGATAGACTTGAATGGGTGCGCAATCATTATTTTGATGTCATTGACCAAGATGGATTTTAGATTACTATTATATCTTGCCAAGGAAAAAAAAGTACATTGGAATAGGTGAAAACAAACCATTGTGCTGATACACAAACCCAGCACCCACCCTGTGAATACTTGATCGATTTGCACATAATATAGCCAATTGATCCCTAACACCCAAATAAACACCAATAGCACTATCCATACCAAGCTACTCTTAGCAAATGACTGTCTAAATACTTGCAAATAAGTTGGTATAATCGCGATTTCTTTTCCTTCAATCAGTTGAATGAGGACATGAAATCCAGCTGTATGTGCAGCACCGATCGTCATGATTGGTACACTGCTCACCAGAAGCAAAACATTTAAAAGAATCAACTGACCAAATCTAGACAATAGTCGCGCGACCCATCCATCGGAATGAAAAAAATAAATCATTATAGATTACTCCTTTACAGATCCAACAACAATGCCTTGGACAAAGTATTTTTGCAAAAGCGGATAAATGATCAATAATGGCACAACAGCCACAACGATTTTTGCTGCATTCAAATTACGATCGGATACAGCCAGCAAACTTTGTAGTTGTTCTGAAGTTAAATTTCCTGCTCGTTGCATCGTTTCAGCAATATTGACTGACAACGATTGGATATAGGTCATCAATGGGTAATTTTCGGTTTTTGTCATATAGATCAACCCGCTAAAGAAGTCATTCCAGCTGCCTACGATGCTAAATAATGAAACAGTAGCCAAGCAAGGCAGAGACATAGGGATATAAATACGCGTCAATATTTGCAATGGATTGGCTCCATCGATGCGTGCAGATTCCTCAAGAGATTTAGGAATACCCCGAAAGAAGTTCATGACCAAAATCACACTACCGATCGGCACTGCACTGGGTAAAATCAACGCCCAAACCGTATTTAATAATCCTAGATTTCGTACAACCAAATACGAGGGTATCATGCCACCACTAAACAGCATCGCAAAAACCATCACCCCCATCAAAATACGTCGCATATGAAACACCTTTTTTGTTTTTGACAGTGGATACGCCATCGTGACAATCATCATCAAATTTAAGAGTAGAGAGACAACCACACGAAAAATAGAGATGTTGAACGAGCGCCAAAATTGCTGATCGCCCATGATTCGTTCATAGGCTGCAACGGTCAGTTCGATCGGCCATAAACCAACTCTATTGGCTGCTACTGCATGACTACTACTTAAAGATATCGCTACTACATTCATCATTGGGATCAAACATGAGAGTGCCAATAAAATCACAATCATATAAATGATAGCGTGGCGTAAACTAAATTTTTCTTTCATTGGTTTTATTCCTTCCTTAGAACATCACTCGATCAGTTTTCTTTTCAGCAATCTTATTAGAGGTATAAATCAACACAAGGCCAATCACTGATTTTACTAAACCGACCGCAGTACCAAGACTGTAATCTCGACCGATCAAACCAATCCGATAGACATACGTATCAATAATATCACCACTTTGATAGACGACAGGTGAATACAAATTGTAGATTTGATCAAAACCAGCATTCAAAATATTCGGCAAAGATAAAATGGTCATCAAAAGGATAAATGGCAACATACCTGGTAAGGTTACATGCCAGACTTTTTTTGACCAACTTGCGCCATCCATCGTTGCTGCTTCGTATAGACCAGGATCAATTGCAGTAATTGCCGCCAAATAAACAATCGAACTATACCCGAAACTTTTCCAGACATCGGTGCCTATCAACAACCGAGGAAACAACTGGTTGTTCCCCAGAAAATTTAGCGGTTCCATACCTAAGTTTTGGATGATTTGATTGATGGTTCCATCTAAGCTGAACAAATTGACAACGACTGATGCTAAAATAACCCATGATAGAAAATGCGGTAAATAAACAATCGTTTGAATTGAACGCTTTAACCACTTCATACGTACTTCATTTAATAATATTGCAAATAAGATTGGAACGATGGTATTAAAAATAATTTTCCAAAAAGCGATAAAAATCGTGTTTTGGGTCACTAAAAAGATATCCGGTAAACTAAATAAGTAACGAAAATGTGCTAAACCTACAAATTCTGAACCTAAAACCCCTTTTGCAGGAACATAGTCTTGAAAGGCCATCAGCAAACCGAACATGGGTCCATACGAGAAAATCAAAATAAAAATAATGCCGGGAATGATCATCCCTAGAAAAAACAATTGATCTTTGGCAAAAATATGTTTCTTTTTCTGTTTGACTACTTTCTCCGATGAAAGTTCCATTTCTTCACTCCTTTGACTTTGACGAAAAAGGTGAAGCCAAAAAACCGATCAAACATTGGAAATCAGACGCAGTGGGCGTTGCTTCATTTCCTTTAGTCAATGATCGGAAGTTTGGCACCTACTTTCGTTTCAAATATATGAGAACCTACTCGCGCGCATCAACGACCTCTTGCATCTCAGCTAAAATCGCAGCGCCACCCTGATTGTTCCAAGTTTCTACATAGATATCAAAATTGTCTAATGACTCTTCTCCTGTAATAAATTTGATAAATGTCTCTTCCTCGAGTTTACCAACTTGCGCCCCGTTGCGTTCATTGGCTACAATCGTATCAAAACGTGGCGGTTTTACTTCATTCAAAATATCTTGTTCTCTCACGCCACCCATGACATTGTTGACTGCTAAATACCTAGAAGCAAAGCGCGTCCAATCAACCGGATCTGTATCTTCTGGTGATTCTATTGTCTGTCTGATTTTTTGGGCATTATCTTTGATGAAGAAATTAGATATATCATCAATGTCTGTTTTTCCTAGCGCCGCATTTGACGCTTCCACTGCATCGTCGATTTCACTATAAGCATTTAAAAATACAACATTCCAAGGTCGCACCGTACCATCAACATCAATTTTTGCATACGCATAAATTTCTGGGAATTCAGCTTCCATATCTTCTGAATTGACAACTTCGCCATAAATCAAGTTGATCATTTCTATTATTTTCTCAGGTTCGGAGAATCCTTTGCGCACCACGATATATTGTCCGCTTCCACGATTTGCAATCGCATTGATTCGCCCATCACCATTCTCATTTTCAACAGCATACGGTACAAACTCTGCATTTGGATCGTTTTGTTTTGCTTGAACCAAGCCCCAATCTGGCATATGCCACGGACCAAAAATCACGCCGGATTCACCATTGACCATCATTGCATGGATATCATCATAGGTACGTGTCCCAAACTGCGGATCCATGAATCCCTCATCTTGCCACTCTTTAAGCAAGGTAAGTGCTTGTTTCATTTCGGGCGTATTTGACCCATAAAACATCTGTCGGTTTTCATCTTGGAGATAAGATTTTGGATAGGCCCCAAAAGCATTCATGATTGCGGTTCCAGTATAAGCAGTTCCTCCATGATTTGATGAAGATAGCCAAAATGCTAACGGTAGACCTAACGCTTTACCGGTATTTCCAAGGTCATTTTCCTGAAAAGCGATAGCTGTCTCTCTTATCTCATCTAACGTAATGGCTTGATTTCCATCTTTGTCTAATTCGATCCCCAGTTGATCTAACCAATCTTGTCGCAACCAGACTAAATTCGGACCAAAGTCATCACTCGTAGAAGGAATGGCCATCAATCGATCATCAAAAGTTGCCGCCTCTAATTGAATACCATCAAAGGAGTCATAGATATCTTTCAAGAAATCATCCGCATATTCAGAAAATACTTCAGTCAAATCCTCTACTAAGTCATTGTTCACCAGTTCCTCTAACTCATCGCGACTCCCAACGATCATCGTGTCTGGCAATTCACCAGAGGCAATTGCTAGAGACACTTGTCGATCATAATCTTCTCCATGGGCTTCAAAGGCACTTTCCAATTCAATCCCTAAGCGTTCTTTAATTAACCGTGTATATGCATTGTCACCATACGTATCCCCTTCTGGAAGCTTCGAGTTTGGTGCAGTTTGCCGTCCAATGGTAATGATCGTGTCACCAGCTTCATTCGTCTTGGTTTCTTCCGCACCACATCCTGCCACGATCACCATTGATGCACATAATGCGCCAAACATAGCTATTTTTCTTTTCATTTTATTCCCTCCTTGTTTTTTATTCACCCTTATTATACGCAAACGATTTCATTAGAAATATAGCACGATTTTCAGATTTATAGCACAATTTCCAGAAAAAATAAAACGGTTACAAAAATACAGTGAATTTTCCCTATTTATCCTTTATGATGAAAGAAAGAAAACACCAAACGTATTCATACGCAGAAAGGAAGAGAAGAAGCATGCATCGCTTACTTATCGTTGATGATAGTTATGATCAAAGAGAGGTAATCAAATTTTTTGTGGCACAACGTGATGAAAAGTGGCTGATCCACGAGGCAAAACATGGACGTGAAGGATGGACGCTCTTTCAAAAAGAGCCATATGACTTGGTTATTACCGATGTAAAAATGCCTTTTATGGATGGTCATGAATTGGCCCACTTAATAAAAAGCAACAAACCAGAAACACCACTACTATTCATTAGCGGTTATGAGGACTTTCATTTTGTGAAAAAAGCCTTACAACTGCAAGCCGTTGATTACTTGCTAAAGCCGCTCGATCCAGATACTTTTAAAGCACAAATCGATAAAATGTTGGCAATCGTTCAAACCTTAAAATATCAGAGAAACCAAAAAATAATACATGATAGACGGTACCTGAAAGAAACGTTAACAAAGCTTTTCTTAGGTCTCCCATGGGAGGATTTATCAACCGAAGAGCAATCGATTGCACAATTTTATTTAAAAGAAAATGATTGTTTTACGGTTTTACCTTTACCAAAGGATTCACAAAATCAAGTCCATTTTCTCCATTCATTGATCCATGAACGGCCAGATGTTTGTTTCTTACCCATACATAATGCACATCTGATTTTTTTTGATTCTGCACATACCATAAAAGAATCACGCCTTAGAAAAACGATACGTGATCTTTTTTTGAGACATTTCCTGATCCAACCTACTTTCATGACTAGTACATCACTTAGGCACCCTTTTGCTATCTATTCCATTTATCAATCCTTATTGGCGTCTTATAAACATTCTTTTTACAATAACGAAAAGAAACAAACATGTCTATTGTTACCTGAGCATCATTATATTGTTAAAACTGGTATCCCTCTGAAAATAAGCACGTATATGCAACAAGGTGACATAACAAAAATGACACAACTAATTCAGATGGTCTATGCATCCTTTGAAGCAAGCAGCAGCGAAGCGCCCACAACCACTAAATTTTATTTTGCCACTATTTATCAAACTATCGTTGAGCATGCTCAGGGATTGTTAGACTTTACTTCTCTTAGTCCACAAATAAACAGAATATTAGAAGCAGATAGTCTCGAGAAAATACTGGTCGTTTTTGATGAACTTTTGCATTTTCTTCAAGAGAATGCTGATTTTACCGTAAATGACCATCCAAATGGTTATATCCGACAAGTCAAACATTTCATTTTTCTTAATTTCCATCAAGAACTTAGTTTAGAAACATTAGCGAACGAGGTCAATATCAATCCGAATTATTTAAGTGAGCTTTTTAGTAAATATGAAGGCATGGGTCTAACAAAGTACATCAAAGCTTATCGAATCATGCAAGCACAGAAAAAACTAAAAAACAGTTCATACAGTGTCCAATCAATCTCCAAACAAGTAGGATTTAACCATTACTCCTATTTTTGCAGAACCTTTCGCGAAATTGTGGGAATGACACCTGACGCTTATCGAAAGAAAGGACTTTAAATGTTAGCCAAAATAAAACAACTTTTTAAAAATTTTCGATTTCAAAAAAAAATTATTTTTATTTCTATTCTTTCTAGCATCATTCCATTGATTTTATTGACCCTTATCGGTGTATTTGTGATTCAGTTTTTTATTCAACAGCAGGAAAAAAGTGCCTATGAAGATAATCTGACAAGTCTTCAGTATCAGTTAGAGACAAGGATCACTAGTTACCAAGACAGCTTACTCTTCTTAGCAAATAATTCGAGCCTGATCCAAGAATTGTCGAAACAACGTTTCTCAAACTTTAGCCAATATGACTTGTACAAAAATACTGTAGTGCCCTTATTTCAAAGCGTCACTTTCCAAAAGAATGACATCAATAAAATCACCTTGTTCACCTCCATTGATTTGTATGACCACGGAGAGTATGTAAAGCAAATCAATGAAAAAAGTATTGTCCATTCTTTTGACCAACAGAAAACAACAGAAGTACGCAGTTATTTTGATGAGGCCAATCAATTAATATATTTTTATACAAATATTTTTTTGAAAGGCAATTCCATTGATACCCAAAACTTCCTTGTCTTGACGATTGAACCTGACGTGCTTTTTGCCCATCTAGATGATATATCTAATGAAGCCTATAAACTAATGATCTATTCTGAATCCGACCATCTGGTCTATCAGTTTGATCGACTTACCCATCAAGAAACATTACAAGGAAATCGATTGATTAAACCTGCATCCTTAGGCACTGCCCCGATCATCTTAAGCAATCAATGGCGGGTCAATTTTGTGAAAACTGCTCAAAACGTCTTTAGCAGTACGTTTTATTTGATCACTGCAGCAAGCTTTATGTTTGTGATCGTATTGATTATCCTCATTCTTTCTAGTTGGTGGTTAGCCAAAACCGTGGTTCATCCAGTCAATGCGTTGGCCAAACAAATGGCCTCATTATCAATGGAACACTTAACGATTGAAGATTTTTATGAATCGGAGGATGAAATTGGACAACTCTATACGAATTTCCAACAAATGCTTGATCAGATGCACAAATTGATCAATGACATTTACCACTCCGAAATCAAACAAAAAAAATACGAATTACGGGCATTACAGGCCCAAATCAATCCGCATTTTTTTTACAATTCACTTGCTTTGATCAGCAACACTGCCATGATCAATCGACAACCTGAGATCAGTGAGATGGCGCATCTTCTCTCTCGTTTTTATCGACTCAGTTTGAATCAAGGAAATAGTCGTTTAACGGTTCGCAAAGAATTGGCACTTACAGAAACATATGCCAAAATCCAACAAAAGATGCACCATCATTCTTTTGACCTGCACTTGGCTATAGATGAATCGACTAAGGAATATGACATGATCAATTTATTGCTTCAACCCTTTGTCGAAAATGCGATTTTCCATGGAATCGATCATATAGAGGATGGCCGCCGCGGGGTCTTAACGATACGCAGCTATTGTACAGATCAACATTTAATTTTTGAGATTCATGACAACGGGCCTGGTATGTCGCAGGAACAACTGAATACGATTACGAAAAAAAACAGCACACATTACGGTATTCATAACGTGTGCCAACGGATTGCTTTGTATTATGCAGTTGAAGATGCTTTAACGATTACCTCTTCGCCAACAAGCGGCACACTCGTCCGACTTTCGTTGCCTTTTTATTTATCAAAAATATTGGATAATCCCTTTGCAAAGGAAAATAAAACAAGCTGATATTTCTGATCAAAATATTCTGAATCATACCCATAGTATCATTCAGTTACTTCTTCACACATAGTCAACCCTGCTTCTACTAGCACCTGCGGGATAATATCTTTGTACGCCGTTTGAGGCGCTACGATTCTTCGATACCAATAGTCTTCGGTATCTTGAATAAATGACGTTCTATCTTTCATGTTGGCGGCTTTTGAATAGGTTAGAATAAGACCCACAAAAAACAGCAATGCTTCGTCATGGACCTTACGAATATCTTTGCAGTCTGCTTTTGCGAAAACGACGGATCGATTGATGGAATGAATAAAATATTCATATGAATGGTTCAGCACACATTTTCCACACCCAATATCTTCAATAAACAATGAAAAAAATAACTGCCTATTCTGACACGCAAAAGTATAATAATTTAACCAATAACGATACAACGCATCTATATCTTCATCTTGTGCACTAGATTTTTGATGAATATCTGCAAACACATCTGCAACCATCGCTTCTTTAAATTGCTGCATGCTTGAAAAGTTTAGGTAGATGGGTTGTGTCGAAGTGCCTGCGTACTTAGCAATTTCTCTAACTGTTATTTTTTTGGCATAATGTTCTGAAAGATATTTTTTTAAACATACGATCAAATATTTTTTTGTGATTGTGACTTTTCTCATAACTATTATTTCCCCTTCTCTACAGCCAGGTAAACGATTCTTTACTCACCTCCCAAATGAATCGTTTACCCACTGTCATATTTTCATCCGCCTCTTCCTCAATTGTCATTTAGGGACCTTCGATATACTCACTAACCAGAATCGTTACCACTACTTTATCAAAAAAGGGAACATTATCCTACTAAAAATGTCATTTTTATTTACTTTTTTTAATGATTATGAATTTATTGTGTAAAATTAAATAGATTTGTTTATTTCTCATGCTTAAGACCGATTTTTGGCCAAATGGGTTGTCTCCCAATACTATGTATTGTATAGTATTGGTATGAAACGGAGGGAAACCAGTGGATGCACAATTAAAAAAAGGGTTGTTGGAAGTTTGTGTATTGGCTTTTCTTGCAAGAGGTGATTCTTACGGCTATGAAATGGTCAAAAATATATCCCCTTTATTGCCCATCTCTGAATCAACTCTCTATCCTATTTTGAAGAGGCTGGAAATGAGTCAGTCGGTTCAGACCTATACAAAAAGTCATCAAGGACGCACGCGAAAATATTATCAAATCACTGCACAAGGCAAAGCGCGTATCACTGATTTCCTCACAACAGACTGGCCACAGTTAATGATGATTCAACGATTTATCAAAGGAGGCGTACAAAATGAATAGAGTGAGTTTTATCAAAGATTTGGCTGCAGAATTGTCTTACAAAACCAAGCCAAGCGAAATACATCAGCTGATCAGTTATTATGACGAGATGATTGAGGACCTGATAGAAGAAGGATTTACCGAAGAAGAAGCTGTGGCGCGATTAGGCAAGCCAAAAGATCTAGTCAAAGCACTTCACGCAGAAGAAGAAATCATAGTCGAGATTCCGCGGCGCTTCCATCCTTTTTTATATGTGATTTTGATTCTAGGTTTTCCGTTGTGGGGAAGTTTATTATTAGCTGGGATCTTACTCATGCTGAGTGTGTTGATGGTCTTGTGGTGTGCACCATTCACAACAGGTCTCTTGGGTATAACAGGCGTTCTTGGTGGGATCGCTAGTGTTGTCCTAAGTCCATTATTAACAGCTGATGGTCTTTTTCTCTTATTTACTCAATTAGGCACCGGACTCTTCTTGTTCGGATTCGGATTACTATGTTTACTAGCAACTTATTATATGACTCGCTTCTTTTCACGTCTGTCATGGACATGTATTACCTGGCCAAAACAACGATTGAATACCTATAGAAAGAAGGTCCTCCAATGATTAGAATCAACAAAAAATTCCTTGTCACTATCAGCCTTGTGTTTATGTTCCTTGGTTTGGTGATCGGATGTATTGGATTTGCAATGGGGGGATTTTCTGCCCAATCTTATCATGCCGAGGAACGTCGCTGGTATCAACTCGTTGGTGTCCCTACTGAGTGAGCAAAAAAGTTCAACAATTTCACCAAACAGTGAAATTGTTGAACTTTTCTTTTTTTCGCAAGCATATTACTATAAATATACATCCTGTATCCTTTTTAAAGGGTAGCCAAAAAAATCCATACCATCCTATGGATTTTTTTGTGCATAAGTAAACAATAGCAAAAAGCGGCGTCAGGGCTAGTTCATCAGCCACAGATTCCGCTTTTTTCCTACCATTATTCTTCGATCGTTTGAACTTCTTGGACAGTGCCGATTGGGAATAATCCACGGAAAATCCCACGGATGATTGGTCCTGCAACGAAAAGTTGCAATGGCAAGGCAACGATCACGTTTTTGCCAATATTGATCAACCAGTTGATCAATAGATTATGGGCAGGGTTACCATGCATGATAGCGCCGAACAATGACATAAAGAAGACCATTCCGGCAATCATCATTGAAGAGATCAAACCAATTTTTTTCCAGGTTGAAGAATCAGGAGTCAAAAATTTAAAAGCAAAACCTTTAGCTGGTCCAGAAACGATGAACCAATCAAGGATAAATGCGATACAAAGTGCCAATGGCAACTCATTCCAAGCCAATTGGAACGCCTCTAGAGAAACACCTACTTGGAACATGAGGTTATAAACACTCATAAAGTACACCATGAAAAAACACATCAAGGTGGTATAAATCAAACTTTCTTTTTTGTTGATGGGCATGAAACAACTTCCTTTCTTTTTGTGTTACCCGACTATTCTAGCAGAATAAAAATTTTCGTGTAAGCAAAAGTTTGTAAATTTTCAAAAAAAGTTTTTCATTCCTTTTTAAGCACCCCTCTTGACACCGTTCCTTCTAATCAGTAGAATAGCTAATAGATTAAATCGTACAGATAACAAGCGGTCACGCTTGTCGAGAGAGAGGCGGTTTCTATGAAAATAGAAACGGTCTTTTTTTCTGCGAATTTTTAGAGGTGAACTTATGGAAAACAACAAAAAACTCGTGGGGGCTATCCTCGCAACTGGATTGATGTCATTTGCCGGTGTTTTGATCGAAACGGCTATGAATGTCACCTTTCCAACCTTGATTCAACAATTTGGGATCACAACGTCAGATGTACAGTGGGTGACAACGATCTATCTATTGGTGATTTCGATCATTGTCCCTATTTCAACTTTCCTTCTGAAGAGATTTCAATTAAGGACACTATTTTTGGCAGCCAATATCTTCTTTCTCGCTGGATTGGTGGTTGATTTCTTATCGCCGACGTTTGCCATCTTGTTATTGGGTCGTTTATTTCAAGGCGCCAGCACCGGCATTGCGCTGCCGCTGATGTTTCATATTATTTTGACCTACTCTCCTTATGAAAAACGGGGCGCAACGATTGGGCTGGGTAACTTAACGACATCGATTGCCCCAGCGATTGGTCCAACTTATGGCGGATTGTTGACAGCACATTGGTCTTGGAATGCTATATTTTTATTTTTGATCCCTGTTTTACTGCTTTCGCTATTTCTTGGTTTATCATCGATTCCCAAAAATACGATCCAAAAAAATGGAACATTAGATGCCCTAAGTGTGCTGGCGATCGTGATGCTCTTTAGTGGTTTCTTGCTATTCCTCAATCAATTGGGAACGATTGCTAGTCTTGTACCCCTTGTTGTTGGCCTCATTGGTCTATGGTTGTTTGGTCAACGTGCCAAAGGCCCAAATCCTTTGATTCGCCTAGATGTCTTGAAGAATCGAAGCTTTCGGCTTTTTCTTTGCGGTTTTCTTGTTTGCCAATTCTTACTTTTAGGCGTATCTTTCGTCTTACCGAATTTCGTTCAGATCGTCTTAGGCAAAGATGCGTTTACTGCCGGTTTGGTCATGCTGCCAGGTGCTGCGATCGGAGCAATATTGGCACCGATCGCCGGCCGTTTATTGGACAAAGTTGGTCCTAAAAAACCAATCTTGAATGGCATGGTTCTCATCGTTATCGGTTGGTTCGCTTTGGCCCTTTTATTACGCAGTACATTGATTTGGGGATTGGTGGCAGGTCACGTATTTTACATGGTGGGCATTGGCTTATCCTACAGCAATATGATGACGACTGGATTGAACAAATTAACGCCAGAATTGTATGCCGACGGCAATGCGATCTTCAATACGCTGCAACAATTTTCTGGTGCTGTGGCAACAGCGATCGTAGCTACGATCATTAATCTGGCACAGCGCAATGCAGGCTACATGCAAGGAACGATCCTTGGTTCTCAAATCGCTATGGTTGTCCTTTGGGTACTGGTCTTGGCCATTCTTTTCTTTATGCTCCGCTACTTCTTTCGACCAAGTCATAAGATAAAATAAAAAAAACGAGTCATAGGTTTCTAAAAATAGAAACCAATGACTCGTTTTTTGTTTTGATTTATTTTAATTTTACAGAACCAATTTGATCTTTTGCTTTAACAGTTCCTGTTTTTGCGAATGAAAGTTGATCGATTTTTTCTGCATTGGTAATGACCGTCAATACATCCGTCTGTTTCCCAGCTGCTGTCACTGCATCTAGATCCATTACAGCAATTTTTGTTTCAGGTGTCACGGTATCGCCTTCGGCTACTGTGATCTCAAATGGTGCGCCTTTTAATTCAACTGTATCTAAACCCATATGAACCAAGACTTCTGCGCCGCCAGGAGTGAGAATCCCAATGGCATGTTTGGTTTCAAAAATACTAGAGATTTTCCCAGCTACTGGGGCATAAATCGAGCCGTTCGTCGGTTGCACAGCAAAACCGTCACCCATCATTTTTTGTGAAAATACCGGATCTGATACCTCAGTGATCGCAATCACTTGACCATCTGCGGGTGCATAAAGTGTTTCTTCAGTGACAGCCGTTGTTGTGGATGCAGGCGTTGCTGCGAATGTTGCAGATTGGTTTGTTGCACCTGATCCCACACCCGCACCAGCCGTTGCCAGGCCATTATTATAGTCTGTTGCGACATCAGCACCAACTTGATCGATTTTATTAAAGATGCCTTGACGTCGGAAAACGATGGTTAAGATGAATGGTACGACAATAGCAATCAGCATCGCAATCGCAAAAGCCAACCAGCCGCCGCCTTCTGTTCCGTTGATAGCCAAAATCCCTGGTAATCCACCTACCCCGATGGCATTTGCACGGACGCCCATTAAGTTATTGAACATGCCAGCAATACCAGAACCTACCATTGCTGCTACGAAAGGATACACATATTTCAAGTTGATCCCAAACATTGCTGGCTCGGTTACACCAAGGTAACAAGAAATCGTCGCTGGAATCGAGACTTGTTCTTCTTTTTCATTCCCACGGTGTAAGAAAATGACTGCCAATACAGCAGAACCTTGGGCAATATTTGACAAGGCAATCATTGGCCACAAGTTTGTCGTTCCAAAAGATGAAATCAACTGTAAGTCAATGGCATTGGTCATATGATGCAGCCCCGTGATGACCAATGGTGCATAGAGGGCCCCAAAGACGAGACTGAACAACCAGCTGACTGAAGAAGTCAAACCAGCATTTACGAAGTTAGAGATGATATCGCCTAACCACCAGCCAATTGGTCCTAAGATGACATGGGCCGCTAAAATCGTTGGCAGCAATGCAAACAATGGGACAAAAATCATTGAGATTGCTTCAGGGATATATTTTCTAAAGAAAATTTCTAAATACGCCAACATAAATCCTGCCAACATCGCTGGAATGACCTGCGCTTGGTAACCAATCTTATCGATTTGCGCAAACCCAAAATCCCAAAAAGGAATATCAGCCGCCGCCGTTCCTGCTACAGCATACGCATTTAGCAGCTGTGGCGAAACCAGCGTGATCCCTAAAATAATACCTAATATTTGCGTGGTTCCCATCTTACGCGTGATACTCCATGTAATACCAACTGGCAAGAAGTGGAAGATTGCTTCCCCAGGAAGCCATAAGAAATCATTGACACCATTCCAAAATACAGAGTTTGAAACAATCGTTCCATTCCCAAAATCAATTTCACCTAATACATTACGGAACCCTAAAATAAGTCCCCCTACAATAATAGCCGGAATAATCGGAGTGAAAATTTCTGCCAAAACAGCAATTGCTCTTTGGAAAGGATTTTGATTCTGTTTGGCAATTGATTTGCTTTCATCTTTCGAAACGCCTTCAATTCCTGAAACAGCCGTGAAATCATTATAAAATGTTGGTACATCATTTCCAATAATCACTTGGAATTGACCGGCGTTAGTAAACATACCCTTCACGCTAGGAATGTCTTCAATCGCCTTCTCATCTGCTTTTGACTGATCATTTAAGACAAAGCGCATCCGAGTGGCACAGTGTGTGACTGCAGCGATATTTTCTTTACCGCCGACATACGTTAACAGCTTTTCAGCATCATCATGATACTTACCCATCCTAATAAACCCCTTTCATATACACTTGTATATATATGTTTTAATGACGAGATAATCATAACTGGATATTTTACAATTTGCAAGCGTTTTACGCTATTTTTTTTGAAATTAAAAATTGAATATCTAAAAATTTTCTCATAAATTGAAATTAATGGCTATATATCAAAGGTTATAGAGTAGTTTCAATATGATAAAATAATAGCTTCCATTTTATTATTTATCTATTTTAAAAACAAAAAAAATAAAAAAACAGATTAGATAAATTGAAAAAGCTTACAAATTACGTTATAATCATTTTGCATGTATAGACAAGTTTGAAGGAGGCTTTCTACTGTGAACATCATTACATTGTCCAATCAGCAGTGGTTACTGCAAGAGACAAACGGCGACCTAACATCTTTTTCTGGTCCATTATTAGAACGAGTAACCGCACTTACATCCTACTTACAGGATACACAAACTGGCGGCATTCTATCAGAAACAATTGTATTTACCAATGAAGAAGGCACGTTTTCACTCGATCAATGGCTGACTGAAAAATTAAATCAGCCTTTCGTCTGCGGTACCGCAGAGACGTTCGATGAAAAAAGTACTGCAATTCCTTGGACACTAGAGTACTACGGTTATACGCCTGGCAAAGATGAATATTCTGTTGAATCATTATTGACAGTCGGAAATGGATTTATTGGGTTGCGGGGAACCACACCTGAAATGACTATCAGTGAAGAAAATTATCCTGGATTGTATATCGCCAGCTTATACAATACGGTAGAATCAGACGTTGCAGGTCATACGATTCGCAATGAAGATTTTGTCAATGCACCCAATTTACAAAAAATGTATCTAATCATCGACGGCGAATTAATTGATATTGCCCATAATCAAATCGATTTTTTCAAGCGAACATTGGATTTGCGCACCGGCTTATTCCAATCAACAGTCGAAATTAAAACCAATGATCAAAAACGCATCCGGATCGAAACGAAAAAAATTGCAAATATGAAAGATGTCCACCAGTATAGTTTAGTATACCAATTTACACCGCTTAATTTTTCTGGTGAGATCACGTTGGTTAGTGAAGCAGACGGCACTGTTTATAATTACAACGTAGCACGTTACCGCAGTTTGACCAATCAACATGTAAAAGTCATCGATACAGCAGCTGAGGAAACCAAAGTACAGCTGGTGGCACAAACCACCAACTCTCAGATCACTATTGTGCAATCATCTGAACTATTTGCATCAGAGATGTCTTTAGGGGCGATACGTTCTGATGTAACAGAAACGGGCGTGAAACAATCATTGGCTTTGAAGGTTCAAGAAGGACAGACCTATCAATTTGAAAAATCTGTCACCGTTGCTGCTTATCGTTCAGATGAAGCACAACCCGTAAACTTGTTGAGCCAACTGGCCCTTCCCCGTTTTGATACGATGTATCGAGCTTCAAAACAGGCGTGGCAGGAATTGTGGCAAGATGCGGCGCTTGAAGTCACTGGTGATTTGATGTCACAAAAAATGCTGAATCTGCATACGTATCATGTGTTGGTTTCAGCGTCACCAAATGCGTATCAACATTCCCTTGATGCCAGTATTACAGCGAGAGGACTTCACGGTGAAGCCTATCGGGGGCATATTTTCTGGGATGAATTGTTTATTTTACCATTTTATATTCTTCATTTCCCGGATACAGCCAAAGAAATCTTGCGCTATCGCTATCGTCGCCTGGCAGCCGCTAAAGCTGATGCCCAAAAAGCTGGTTATCAAGGGGCTATGTTCCCATGGCAATCAGGCCTAGATGGTAGTGAACAATCTCAAGAACTGCACTTGAATCCCATCAGTGGTGAATGGAAAGAAGACCATAGCCGTTTGCAACGCCATGTTTCATTGGCGATTGCTTATAATGTTTGGCAGTATTGGCATAATACCAAGGACAAACAATTTATGGCGAATTATGGCTTAGAATTGATGTTAGAGATTGCTCATTTCTGGCAAAGTGCGGCAACATGGGATGCCCAAGCACAGCGTTACTTTATCGATAAAGTCATGGGTCCAGATGAATTCCACGAAAATTACCCTAATAGCGAAACCGGTGGGTTGAAAAACAATGCATATACCAATATGATGGTAGTATGGTTGTTTGAAGAAATCGATCATTTACAAGCTGAGATCGATCCAGAGATCTTTAACAATGTCCTACAAAAAACTGATTTGACGCTGTCTGACTTAGATAAAATGGCAGATATCCGTACCAAATTAGGTTTAGAAATCGATGCAGACGGCATCATCGCTCAATTTGAGGGCTATTTCCAGTTAGAGGATCTCGATTGGGACCATTACAAAAAAACCTACGGCAATATTTACCGCATGGACCGCATCTTGAATGCAGAAGGCAAAAGTGCTGACTCATATAAAGTAGCCAAGCAGGCAGATAGTTTGATGATTTTTTATAACTTCTCTAAACAACAAGTCAATCAGATCTTGACTGATTTGAATTATACCTTACCTGCTGACTATGTTGAAAAAAATCTCAACTATTATTTACAGCGCACCTCTCATGGGTCAACGCTCTCAAGGATCGTTCATGCGCAACTGGCTGCGATGGTGGATGACCAAGAATTGGCGTGGTCTTTATATCAAGAAGCCCTTTCTTCTGATTATCGAGATATCCAAGGTGGAACAACAGCCGAAGGCATCCATGCTGGCGTAATGGCTGCTACCTTGTTTATTCCATTAACGACATTTGCCGGTATCGATGTCAGAGAACAGGTCGTTCAAATCGCACCAAACTTGCCAAAAGCTTGGGATTCGCTCGCCTTCTCCCTACATGTACGCGGCGTGCATTACCATATCAATGTTACACATGAAACATTGACGATTACTGTGGATCAACCTGAAAAAATCCTAGTCAAAGGAAAAGAATATCAGTTGACCCCCAAAGAACCACAAACAATTATTTATTGAAGGAGTGTTACACATGAAAAAAGGGTTTGTATTTGATTTAGATGGCGTTATTACTGACACTGCCAAATACCACTATATTGCATGGAAAGAATTGGCTGCTGAAATCGGCATCGATATCGATTTAAAATTCAACGAACAATTAAAAGGTATCAGTCGAATGGATTCTTTAGAACGCATCTTATCTTTAGGGAATAAAAATGATGCGTATACTGAAATCGAAAAAGAAGCATTAGCAACGAAGAAAAATACTCAATATGTGCAGTTGCTTCAAAGTTTGACGCCAGATGATTTATTGCCAGGCGTCAAAGAATTCTTAACGCAAGCCAAAGAAAAAAATATCCCGTGCGCTATTGCATCGGCATCAAAAAATGCGCCATTTATTCTTGATAAACTTGGGGTCATGTCAGATTTTGATACAATCGTTGATCCAGCCACACTAAAAAAAGGCAAGCCAGATCCTGAGATTTTTGTTCAAGCAGCGCTTGCACTAGGTATTGATCCTGCCGAAGCGATCGGATTTGAAGACGCACAAGCCGGTATCGATGGTATCAAAGCAGCAGGGATGTATGCTGTCGGTGTCTATTCCGGAGAAGAGCTTCACGGGGCTGATGTCATTGTTGAAAAACTAACTGATTTGAACATTGACGAATTACTGGCGAAATAGCAGATTGCTTTTCCAAAAATGCCTCGCTATAATAGCCTGTGAGGAGGCAGTCGAATGAATAAGTTCAAAGAAATATTTTTAGATTTAGAACAAAAAATCTTGGCCAATGAATATCCCCCACACACCTTGCTGCCAAGTGAAAATCAATTGATTCAAACTTATGGTGTGTCGCGGGAAACGGTGCGTAAAGCATTAAATCTATTGCGTGATGCCGGCTATATTCAAAAAAAACAAGGTAAAGGTTCGATTGTATTGGATCTCAATCGTTTTGATTTTCCAATTTCTGGTCTGACGAGTTTTAGAGAGCTGCAAGAAACGCAACGCATCCCTAGTGAAACTAAGGTGGTCGAAATTCGAAAAATCGCTGTTTCTCCTAAACTACATGAGATCACAGAATGGCCGGTAGCAGCTGAAGCTTGGAAACTCGTGCGCCAACGTAAAATCGATGGCGAAGTCGTTATTTTGGATAAAGACTATTTAGATGCCTCGATCATTAAAGAATTGCCTAAAAAGCAGGCCCAAGTGTCGATTTACGATTATTTCGAAAATGATTTAGGCTTAGAGATTGCATATGCTCAAAAAGAAATCACGGTCGATCCGGTCAATAAGGAATTACGTGATTTAATGGATCTCCATCCAGATGATCAGCACGTTGTCACGGTTCGCAGCTTGGTGTATTTAGAAGATACCCGCTGCTTTGAGTATACGGAATCGATCCATCGCTTAGACAAATTCCGTTTTGTTGATTTTGCGAGACGGAGAAAAATTTAATTAGGTTCGCAAAAAAGGTGCTAGGCTGAATGCCTAGCACCTTTTTTGCTATTTAGCGTAATCTGTTGCACGGGTCTCGCGGATAACAGTTACTTTGATATGGCCTGGATAATCCAGATCATCTTCAATTTTCTTACGTATATCTCGAACCAAACGGACAGCATCCAGATCTGAGATTTCCTCTGGTTTAACCATCACGCGCACTTCACGTCCTGCTTGGACCGCAAAGCTGGAATCAACACCTTTGAAACTATTGGCAATATTTTCCAAGTTTTGCAGGCGACGGATATAATTTTCTAATGATTCGCTGCGGGCACCTGGGCGGGCTGCAGACAATGCATCAGCTGCGGCTACTAAGACTGAAATAACTGAAGTTGCTTCAACATCTCCGTGGTGAGAAGCAATCGCATTGATCACTGTTGCATTTTCTTTATATTTGGCAGCTAATTCTGCACCAATTTCAACGTGAGAACCTTCGATTTCATGATCCAGTGCTTTACCGATATCATGCAATAAACCAGCACGTTTTGCCAATTGGATATCTTCACCTAACTCAGCAGCCAAAACACCACTTAGTTTAGCTACTTCAATCGAGTGGTTCAAGACATTTTGACCATAACTGGTACGGAAACGCAAGCGACCTAGAATCTTGATCAAATCCGGATGTAATGTGTGGGCGCCGACTTCAAATGCAGCTTGCTCACCATATTCACGAATGTTTTCATCCATTTCTTTCCGTGATTTTTCGACCATTTCTTCGATCCGAGCTGGATGGATCCGACCATCTTGAATCAATTTCTCAAGTGTCATCCGTGCAATCTCGCGACGGATTGGGTCAAACCCAGATAAGACGACTGCTTCTGGTGTATCATCGATAATCAAATCAATACCAGTCAATGTTTCCAAAGTACGAATGTTTCGTCCTTCTCGTCCAATGATTCGTCCTTTCATTTCATCGTTTGGCAATGAAACGACAGAAACGGTTGTTTCTGATACCTGATCAGCTGCACATCGTTGAATCGCTAATGACAATAGATTCTTGGCTTTTCGATCTGCTTCCTCTTTGGCACGTTGTTCTGCTTCTTTGACCATGATCGTCAACTCGTGGTTGAGTTCCTCTTCGGTTGATTTCATGATCAATTCTTTTGCATCATCTCTAGACAAAGCAGCAATTCGTTCAAGCTCTCGCTGTTGTCCGTCGATTAAGTTTTCTACTTCTTTTTCTCGCTCGTCAATTAATTGTTGTTTCTCACTAAGTTTGCCTTCTTTATCTTCAAGTGAGCGTTCTCGTTTTTCCAAAGAATCGTCCTTGCGATCAAGCACTTGTTCTCTTTGGAGTATCCGATTTTCCTGTGATTTTAAATCAAGTTTGCTTTCTTTCAACTCACTTTCAATTTCTGACCGATACTTCTGATTTTCTTCCTTAGCTTCTAACAATGCTTCTTTTTTGAGAGTTTCTGCTTCTTTTTTAGCGCTTTCGATAATCCCAGTTGCTGAATTCTGTGCGCCGTTGATTTCTTTCTCATGACGAGATTTCGTCACAAAAACTCCTAATCCAAGACCGACAATTAAACCGATGATAGCGAGGAGAATGTAAAGTAGTTCCAATGAATCCACCTCCATACTATCTTTTTAAATATTTTGTAGTTTTGATAAGTAAATGATAACAAAATTATCAATAGTCTACTGTTATGTGGAAAACCACATAAGTTTATTCTAATGTTTGAACACAAGAGTGTCAACTTTAAATGATGGGGAAGTTGCTTTAAAAATCGCTTTTTACAAAGACAATGATGAATTGTTTTAGGTGCAAGACAATCAAAAAAACCAAACAACAGCGTTGTTTGGTTCACTTCATTCATGGTTATTCATCTAACGGCAATTCGTCTTGACCTTCTTCAATCTCGATCGTTTCACCCGTACCAATACCATAGGCATCACGGACACGAGTAGAGACTTCTTGCATCATTTCTGGATGTTCACGCATATAGTTTTTGGCGTTTTCACGACCTTGACCGATACGATCACCTTTATAGGCATACCAAGCACCACTTTTATCGACAATGTCTTTTTCGACTGCCATATCCAATAATTCGCCTTCTTGAGAAATACCCAAACCATACATCATATCTACTTCAGCGACTTTAAAAGGCGGCGCCACTTTGTTTTTGACAACTTTTATTTTGGTACGGTTACCGATGATATCCGTACCAGATTTCAATTGTTCTGCACGACGAACTTCTAAACGAATGGTCGCATAGAATTTCAATGCTCGTCCACCAGGTGTTACTTCTGGATTACCAAACATGATCCCAACTTTTTCACGAATTTGGTTGATAAAAATCGCGATCGTTTTGGTTTTGTTGATCGAGCCAGATAGTTTCCGCAAAGCTTGTGACATCAAGCGGGCTTGGAGTCCTACATGGGCGTCTCCCATCTCGCCATCGATTTCTGCTCGTGGTACCAAGGCAGCTACTGAGTCAATCACGACGATATCAACAGCACCACTGGAAACCAATGCGTCTGCAATTTCTAGTCCTTGTTCCCCAGTATCTGGTTGCGACAATAATAAATCATCGATATTGACGCCTAGTTTTTGGGCATATTGTGGATCTAAGGCATGCTCAGCATCGATAAACGCTGCTGTTCCGCCATTTTTCTGGACTTCCGCAATGGCATGTAAAGCAACGGTTGTCTTCCCTGAACTTTCTGGACCATAGACTTCGATGATCCGACCTCTTGGAAAGCCGCCTACACCTAATGCAACATCCAATGCCAATGAACCACTTGGAATCGTAGAAATTTGTTGATCGACTTTCTCACCAAGTTTCATCACGGCACCTTTACCATAGTTCTTCTCAATCTTCTTTAGTGCAGCATCTAAGGCTGCTTTACGATCATCTGCCAAACGGATAATCCCCCTTATATATTCATCACTTTCGTGTGTCATTCATAAGATAATAATAGCCTTTCTATCACAAAATTGCAAGAAAAAACGAACAAACATTCGCATTAACTTAATAATTCCTTACGTATTAGATCTAAACCTGCCATTACGGCACTATGTCGAATATAGGCGCGGTCACGGCTAAAGGTATAACAGTCGCTTGTCACACCTTTTGCAGATGCAAGCGCGATCCATACCGTCCCTTTAGGCTGACCTTCTAGCGCGTCTGGTCCTGCAACCCCCGTAAATGAAACGGCATAGTCTGTACCTGCTGCATGGCGCGCTTGAATCGCCATCGCTTCTGCACATTCTCGACTCACTGTACCAAAGCGTCTCAGTAACGCTGGATCGATATCTAGTAGCTTGCTTTTCAACGCTGCAGAATAAGTGACGAATCCGCCAGGAAAGACCTCAGAGACGCCAGGAACAGTCCCTAAGGTTGCTTGAAACAACCCAGCGGTCAAACTTTCTGCTGCTGTGACAGTTTTCTCTTTCTCTTTCAATAGGCCCACTACAACTTCCACCAATGAATTTTGTTCTCCATATCCATAGAAGAAAGTGCCGACACGGGATTGAATCACAGCTTCAAGTTCATCCAGCTGTTTGATTCCTTGTTCAGGATTCGTTGTTTTGACTGTGAGGCGTAATGTGACTTCGTTGGGTTTCGCATAAGGTGCAATCGTTGGATTCGTCTGTCCAGCGATCAAATCGGTCAATGAGGCCGCTAGTGCCGACTCTCCAATTCCATAATAGCGCAAGACACGGGAAATCAGCTGCTCTTTTTGTGGAAAGGCACGTTTCAACAATGGATTGACTTGCTCCAATACCATCGTCTTCAACTCACTTGGCGGTCCTGGCAATAATAAGTACGTATGGGTTTCATTTTGATAAAAAATACCTACAGCCAACCCATTATTGTTTGGTAAAGCGATCCCGTCTTTGAAAACCAGGGTTTGCCGCAAGTTGTTCTCAGTCATCACACCTTTTCTCGTTTTGAAAAATGCTGCCAACTGCGCATAACCCGCAGGATCTCGCACCAATTCTTGCCCTACGTGTTGGGCGGTGACTTGTTTGGTCAAATCATCTTCTGTTGGGCCTAGACCGCCACATAAAACAATCAACTCACTACGCTTTTCAGCCGTAATCAGTAATTCTGCCAAACGGTTCGGATTATCACCGACCACACTATGGTAATAGACATCGATACCTAGTGCAGCCAATTCCTCTGATAAAAAAGTTGCATTGGTATTCACCACCTGTCCTAAGAGTAATTCTGTTCCGACTGCGATGATTTCTGCTTTCATGATATTGCTCCTTCACAAACAAGTACGCACTTGCTGTTTTTATTGACAAAAAAAGTTCAGAAAACTTCTGAACTTTACGATCTTACATTGAGCCTTTAAAGACATCTGTATTTTTGATGAAATAATCGACTCCAGAATAAATAGTGAAAATCAAACATAAATACAACATGATTTGATCAACTGGGATACCGACCAATGCAAATGGCAAGTTATTGACGAATAAGAAGATAATGGCCACCATTTGTGTGGCAGTCTTGATTTTCCCTGGCCAAGCAGCAGCCATCACTTCGCCATTTTGTTCGACCAGCAGCAAACGCAAACCAGTCACAGCCAACTCTCGACAAATGATGATCGATACGACCCAACCGGGTGCTTTATCTAATTCAACAAGCATGATAAATGCGGTCATGACCAACATCTTATCCGCTAAAGGATCGGCAAATTTCCCAAAATTAGTCACCAGGTTTCTGGAACGAGCGATGTTGCCATCTAACCAATCTGTGAAACTCGCTACAGCAAACAAAATTGCTGCCACTAAATGAGTGGTGGGCAATACAACATCGCCGGCGGTCATTGTGCCTAAATCAATAGGCAACACCAAGACCAAGATAAAAATCGGGATCATAAAAATACGTAAAACAGTTAGTTGATTGGGTAAGTTCACGAATTAAACGCCTCTCTCTTCGATTATTGTGCGCAAAATCAGCCAAATGGACCACTGATTCTCCTTCAAATCGGTTATTTATTGCTTTTATTCTGCAGCATCTGCATAACTAATCGTCATATTGACCGTTTTTTGTAATGATTCATATTGGGGGTCAGTAAAATCAACTGTTTGACCATTTGCTTCAATAGTTACATATTGGCTCGCACCTAAGGTCAACACCGCATTATCAGCGCCTTCAGGCAACGTCGTCGTTTGTGTTTCCCCTGCAGCCAATGTGTATTGATAGACATAGGCACCATCTACTTGCACCCCTATCCAGCAACGTCCGTCAACCCCGGTAAAACTCAACGTCAATGGGTCTTGCGCATGTTGGACATCGATCGTGATCGCCGATTGCGAAGAATTGCTTGCTGTCATGCGCATCTCTTCAGTTGAACTTTCTGTCGTCGATTCCACAGTACTGGAACTACTCGATGTACTGCTTGTACTCGCTGTGGTCGACGAGGCATCGGATGCAGAATTTTCAACGACTAATGAGGAACTGCCTTGGATCATCGGTGACGCATTGCGGTCTTGCCAAGCCATATAGCCCACGATACTGATGATTGTTACAGCGACCAAACCTAGTAATATCATCGGCAAATAACGAATAATAAAGGAGCTGTTCTTCTCAGCTACGTGTTGGGCTTTTCGAGAACCACTAACCGTTTCTGGTTGTGGGCGTTTTGGCAATGGCGCTGCTAACGTATCTTTTCCATCGAACACAGCCACCAATTTATCCCCATCTTCCCCAACAGCAGCAGCATATTGACGGATAAATGCCCGCACGTAAAAGGTGCCTGGTAATTGTGCAAATTGATCCGCTTCGATTGCTTCCAAATACCTTTTTTGGATTTTGGTCATTTGCTGCAACTCAATCAATGAAATATTCTTATCTAAACGGGCTTGCCGTAATTTCGTTCCAATCGTTGTTTCGTTGGCCACTCGCTCATCTACTCCAGTCTTTAATCATTTTAGTCAAAAAGTCCTTAAATATGTTAGGCGGACCTATATTCTTGATTTTTCTCTTGCTTACTAAATATAACATTTTTTTCTGGATTTTTTTGAAAAACAAGAAAAAAAGTTTACTTCAATGTTTAAAGAATACCATAAAAGAAAACCTGCAGACCACGCTGCCTTCAACACGCAAACAAAATTTAATACTTTTTATAAAAAATGATGGTTATTCGCAACAAAAAGAATATCTTGATCAAAACTAGATTTGGCATTGCTGTCACTTTAAGGCCTCAATCATCGTTTGCATCAAAGATATTCAAAAATAACGAGCCTTCAATCAACAACTAGACAGAAACTTACACCGTTTCTGATGGATACATATAAAAACGGCTAAAGGAAGCTGGATCGATAAAAGATGCCCCCGCAGCTTTGATATCTGCTAAAGTAATCGATTGGATCACTTCTGGCAAGTCAAAGAGTGTAGTCTCGCCAAACAGACTCTGGGTAAATTGATTCGCGATAAATTCAAGTGAATTCAATGATTGGAAATATTTGCCAAGCATTTTTTTCTTTAGCAGGTCAAGATTTTCTTGGTTGATCTCAGGATCTTCCTCTGCATGCAGCAAAATCTTTTCCACTTCTGCCAACATTTCTTGCGGTGTTTCTGAATCACCAGAAAAATCAGCAAAGTAAAAGCCTCGGTCCAAATTGACTTCAAAACCAAAGGTATCATCGATCGTTCCGTCATCATACAAACGCAAATAATTGGCTGATGTATTACCAAAAAGCAATTGGAACAACAGATTCAATGCATTTTTGAAGCGTAACAACTCCCGACCATCTCTAGGTAGTTTCTCCAGTGCCCCTTTGATCCCTAAAACTCCTTTCGGCCGTGTGACTGGCATCCGCATACTTGACTCTATTAAGATATCCGCCGTCGTTTCTGTTGGAAACTGACGGATGATCTCTTTCGCTTCAGGAAACACCTTATCTTTTTGGTTCTCCTTGATCCAAGCCATTGTTTCTTCAGGATCAATATTGCCAACAATAAATAAGACCATATTGCTCGGTTGATAAAATGTATTGTAGCAAAGATACAGATCTTCTGCGGTGATATCAGCGATACTTTTTACAGTACCCGCAATATCGATATGCAGAGGATGTTTTGGATATAAATTTTTGATAATGCCAAAAAACTGTTGCCAATTTGGATCATCATCGTACATTTGAATCTCTTGTCCAATGATTCCTTTTTCTTTTTCGACGGTTTCTTCCGTAAAATAAGGTGCTTGGACAAAATCAAGCAGCGTATCTAAATTCTTTTTGATTTGATCCGTTGCAGAAAATAAATAACTGGTTTTAGTAAAGCTGGTGAAAGCATTCGCCGAGGCGCCTTGCTGCCCAAATTTTTGGAAGACATCCCCGTCTTCTTTTTCAAATAATTTGTGTTCAAGGAAATGGGCGATTCCGTCAGGTACTTGTTTCAAGTCATCTGGATGATAGCCAAAATGATTGTCAACAGAGCCATAATTGGTGCTAAACAGACCATAGGTTTTATGAAAATCAGCTTTTGGCAATAAGTATACTTGTAATCCATTATCTAATACTTCTTCATATAGGGTTTCATTGATTTGTTCATATATTTTTTTATTCATGCGCGACCTCCTTGTTTAAGAAGAACATCGCTTGCAAATGCACTTGTTGTGCCAAGCGTTTCACATCAGCGATACTGACTTTTTCCAAACGCTGCATAAATGTCTCTTCTGTCATTTCAGAACCTGGTACCCATTGATTCAAGTAGGCGGTCTCGATCAATGCTTGCGGATTGTCTAAAGAAAGCAAATATTGATTTTTCAGCATTGCTTTTGTTTGTGACAATTCTTCAGCTGTCACTTCACCTTGCTGCAAACTTTGTAATTGTTCTTCGATCAATGTGAATACTTTGTCGCGATTTTGGCCATCGATGCCTGTTTGGACAGATAGATAGCCGCGGAAAGTATCGATCGTGCTTGATGCATAGTAGGCCAAGCTGGCTTTTTCTCGTACATTCATAAATAGTTTAGAATGAGGAAAACCACCAAAAAGGCCATTAAATACCATCAAAGCGATCCGATCTTCTTGATCATAATAGACACCTGTATGATAGGCCAAATTTAATTTGGCTTGGGTAATAGGTTCTCTAGTGATTTTTTCACGGATAACATTTTCAACTGGTTGCTGATAAAAAACTGACGGTGGTTGACTCGTTCGATCAGTAAAAGGCAATTGTGAAAAGATTGTAGTGATCGCCTGTTCTTCTACATCACCGATCACAAAGATATCGATTTGGTCTTCATTAAGCATGGACTGATAGGTTTGATATAGATCCTTTGCTGTAACTTCAACCAAATCTTCAGGACGGCCAAAGCTCGGGTATTTTTGATGTGGATCATTGGCAAAATACAGTTCTTGCAATGCCAGTGATGCTAAAGCTTGCTTATCTTCTGCTACGCTCTTCATGTAAGAAATCAAATTGTTTTTTTCGATCGTAAAGTTTTTCTCATCAAAGTGATCCTCTTGGCTATTTGGATAAAACAACACTTGTTCAAGAAATGCCACGGCTTCTGAAAGCAGCGTTGCATCAGCTACATATTTGCCATTGACCAATGACATTGCAGCATTGATTTGATGGAGATTGCCCCGCTTATTGACATTCATTCCGAAACTGGCACCATATAATTCGGCCAATTTACTGCTGAAGGCAGTTTGGGTTGGATAAGCCAAACTTGTTGTTTCCAACAAACTGGTCAATAATGTCCGTTTGGCTGTCTGCGCAACATCTAATGACGCAGTGAAACGAACGAAAATACGAATCGTTTTATACTTTTGTGTGGGCAATACTGTTAAATGGACACCTTTTTTTAATTCGATCGTCATATGACACCCCTTCTCATAACAAAGATTATCTTCTCAATTATAGCATAGCCTGCTTGTTTTCTCCTTGAAACAAGGATAGTCTTTTATTGACGAGCGTTTTTTTTTATAAATCGTCTGTTTTTCGCTATACTATTGATAAAGTTTAGGAGGGAAAAGTTATGATCAAAGAATTTAAAGAGTTTATTTTACGGGGCAACGTCATCGACTTAGCGATCGGGGTTGTGATTGGGAGTGCCTTCACTGCTATCGTAACAAGTTTAGTCGAAGGATTATTGACACCACTCGTTACTTGGGTATTATCTTTATTTGGAAGCGCAGATGCCTTCGCGGGTCTTGTTTTATCACCAAAGGAAAATGTTGTATTTGACTTTGGGCAAGTGATCAACGCTCTTATTACGTTCTTGATTACAGCTTTTGTTTTATTCTTGATTGTCAAAGCCGTCAACAAATTACGCAACTTGCATCCACAAGAAGCAGAAGAGGAAGTACCAGAAATCACTGCTGAAGATTACTTAGAAGAAATTCGCGACTTGTTAAAGGCACAAACGACTGGTTCTTTGCCAAATGAACAACTGGATCAATTGTTTGATTCAAAAACAGAGAAATAAACAAAAGAATCCTTTGCCAACTAGAATGAATCAGTTGCAAAGGATTCTTTTTGCATATCGATATGCAAGATGCCATCCTCTTCATAAGGCGCACCGATTGATTTAAAGCCATACTGCCCGTAGTAGCCAGCTAAATGATGTTGGGCACTGATCTGGATATTGCGTTTTGGATAAAGTTGCTTGATTTGCTGCAGGATCTCGTGCAATAGACGGTGCCCTTCTCCTTGACCCCGATAGGCTGGTGCGACCAACACGCGCCCAAAATGGACCTGTTCATCTTGTAAAAAGATACGGGCATAGGAGATGATTGTTTCTTGTTCATCGACCGCCCATAGATGGTAGGCAGATTGATCAATGGCATCGATCTCCTGGTAAGCGCATGCTTGCTCCACTACAAAGACAGCAGTACGTATTTGTGCCAGCCGATAAAAGGTTTCCGCCGACATCTCTGTTAATTGTTTGCATTCAAACACGCAATGATCCTCCTTTCTTACGCAAAATTTGAAAAACAAAAAAGAGTCAACGATTCGTCAACTCTTCTGTCATTACACTGCTTCTGATAAAAATTCAATTTCAACTGTTCTTGTTAAGATATCCGAATAGCTGTAAGAAACGCGTTCAAATGAATTTTCATTTGGATCCAAATCTACGACAAAAACAGAAGGATATGTTTCAGTCAAAACACCGCGACGCTCGGTTTGACGCTTACGTCCAGTTTGAGCAACCAGCATAATCTCACTACCGATACGGCATTCTAAATCTTTCTTGATCGTTGCTAAAGTTGTTGGCATCGCATTCACCTCGAGCAACATCATACCACGAATGGCAGAAAAATTCAAGTTTACCATAAAAGAATTGTAGTTTCAATAAGATTTTTATGAACCTGATATAAAAAGCGCTATCATTTTTGTTTTACCGCGATTGAAAGCGTTTTTTATTTTGTCGTAAGGCAGCTTTTCTTGAGCGGCAATTTGTTCAAGTTCTAATCCTTTAAGGAAATTCATTATAACCAATCCTTCAAGTTTCGATAACTCTTTGGGATAATTCGGCAGTGCGTCATGAATGACCATCTGCGCTTCTACGCGTTCTTTTTGCTGATTATTGTCTGTGAGGAAATGTCCGCCTTCACTATCGATTTTTTCTTCTAATGAACAAGCATCGGCTTGTGCCTTCCTTTTTTGCGCTTGCTGAGTACGCAACAGGCTGCAAATACGGTTTTCGAAAGAACGTTTGAACAAGACACCAATCGTTGTTCCTTTATCAGGATCGTATGCTTTGAGGCATTTATCAAATATGATTCTGCCCTCTTGCAGCCAATCATCGAAATCATAATCTCTCAAGTAGTATTTTTTATAAAGAATCTCTACCACCGGTTGATATCGCCGAAACATCTCTTCAAAACTGTCTGAGTATTGCCTTTCTTTACATGCCATTCATGTCACTCCTTTTGTATATGTGTGAATACAAAAAGAGCGTAACATAAATGACTCCCCTACTTTCTCATTTACCAGTTCAACTTTGTCCCTCACTCAGATCGTGTAATTTCTTATTCAATTCTGCCAATTGTTCCGCTGTCCAAGGTGAATTGCGTCGAAAATCTTTAAATGACAAGTCGGTTTGGTGCTGATGGATCTCTTTTTCGGTTTTTTCAATACTCTTGTAGAGTTCACGAGCGGATGTCCGTAAAGCGCCCTGAGAAAAAATCACCCATTGTTCAGCTAAATCGCTGGTCGCTACTGTGACTTGTGTCAAACGATTATTTAATTCGCCAGCGACTCGTTCGATGTAGCTATCTGCCGTTTCGCCTTCTTCAGTAAAGATGACATCTAATTGATATTTGGTATAACTTTGGGTAACGCCTGGTACCAATTGTGCATCAAAAACAACAATGATCTTTAATCCTTCGTATTTTGAATAATTGGATAAACGATTGAGCAAAGCTTCTCTTGCATCTTCCAATCGATCTTGGTTTTTTAAAAGAACAAGTTCTGGCCATGCACCGATCATATTATACCCATCCACGATCAGCAGGGGATTCTTCATTAAGAAACCCCATTTCGACTCGTGTAGGCTTGATACATCAATAACCCAGCGGCAACACTAGCATTCAAACTTTGAACATGTCCAGTCATCGGAATAGTCAACATTTGATCGACTTCTTTTTTGAGTCCTTCGCCCATGCCACGTCCCTCATTACCGATGATCAATCCAACAGAACCTTGGGCATTCCATGTGCGATAATCACTGCCGGCCATATCAGTCCCAAAGATCCAAAAGCCGGCTTTCTTTAATTGTTGGACTGCTTGCGTCAGATTGGTCACCCGCGCAACTGGAACGTGTTCCACTGCACCAGTTGAAGTTTTGACTACAACTGGTGTAATGCCGACTGCTCGATGTTTGGGAATAATGATGCCATCGATTCCGCTTGCGTCAGCTGTTCTTAAAATAGAACCAAAGTTATGGGGATCTTCTAGGTTATCCAAAATCAAATAAATCGGGTTTTCTCTGGTTTTTTCCAGCAACTCATCAAGTGTCAAATATTGATAAGGGGTAATTGCCAATAGCATCCCTTGATGGACCCCTTGATCACTCATTAGATCCAGTTTTTGTTTTGGGACCCATTTCACTGGTACAGCTTGTTCCCGCGCGGCTTCTTTCAAAGTGTCGATTTTTTCTCCCCGTGCATCTTCTGATAGAAATAATTTATTGCCGCGTCCTTCTTTCAACGCTTCTGTAACTGCATGAAAGCCAAAAACGAAATTGTCTTCCATGGCGTCACTTGCTGTTTCTTTCGGACGATCATTTCTAGGTTTAGCGTTTTTTTTGTTGGGGCGATTTCTTTGTTGTTTTTCTCGCATCATCTTCTCCTACTTTCTTAATACACCAAGCTACCAGCTCGTCTAAGCGTTCTTTTTGTTGGGTCAGGTGCAAATACCCAATCAAGGATTCAAAGCCTGTAGCGATTCGATAGGTGGTTATATCGGCATTTTTGGCGCCGGTATGACTCTTGCTGTTTCGACCACGGCGATAAAAATCGTGTTCTTCTTCAGTTAAGATTGCTTCATCCAGCATTTTTTGGATCAATGCCGCTTGTGCTTTGGCAGAGACGTAATGGGTCGCCATATGATGCAGCTGATTGGGTCTGGTTTGTCCTTGTGCCACTAAATAATCACGAATATAGACTTCATAGATGGCATCACCGACATAGGCTAAAGCCAAACCATTCAATTGTTTATAATCTCTCATGCTTCTCGTCTCCATCTTGTTCCTTGCGGGGTATCTTCCAAAATGATGCCTTGTTCTTTCAGCTCATCGCGTATCTGATCACTACGGGCAAAATCTTTCGCTTGTCGCGCAGCGATTCGTTCATTGATCAAAGCTTCAATATCTTCATCTAGCAACGTATCCGTCACAAAATAGATGCCAAAAATACTCAGCCATGCACTAAACTTTGTTACCGCAGCGGCCAAGACTGCCAAATCAGTTGTTGGATCTTCACTCGCTAGATTAATCCATTTGGCAAGTTCATAAACGACTGTGATACCGTTGGCAGCATTGAAGTCATCATCCATCTCTGCCACAAAACGCGCTTCAAATTCGGCCAAAACGGGCACAGCTTCTGTTGTTTCACTGACTTCACTATTCGCCAAACGAAAACGGGCATTTTCATAAGTCGTGCGCAATTTCTGCAAGTTGGTTTCCGCTTCTTTAACGGTTGTTTCACTGTATCTGATTGGTCGGCGATATTGCGTCGTTGCCAAGAAAAACCGCAACACTTGCGGATCGACTTGTTTGACCATTTCATGGACCGTTACGAAGTTCCCTAGTGACTTACTCATTTTTTCTTCTTGTTCACCAATAGTCACATACCCATTGTGCATCCAATAATTGGCAAAAGTATGACCCGTTTTGGCTTCACTCTGGGCAATTTCATTTTCGTGATGCGGGAAGGTCAAATCTTGTCCTCCGCCATGGATATCAATGGTATCACCCAAGTGTTTGGTAGCCATCACTGAACATTCAATATGCCATCCTGGACGCCCCGGTCCCCATGGAGATGCCCAAGAAATCTCACCTTCTTTGGCTGCTTTCCACAACGCAAAATCTAATGGATCTTCTTTAAGCTGCTGCTCATCGCCGGTACGTTGACTGGCGCCTACTTCTAATTCATCAATGGATTGATCACTCAATTGGCCGTAAGAAGCAAATTTTCGGGTACGGTAATACACATCCCCTTGGACAGGATACGCATAGCCTTTTTCAACAAGAACTGCAATAAATGCCACGATATCATCAATATGGTCCATTACCCGTGGATTCAGTGTGGCTGGTTTGACATTCAATGCCGCTGTATCTTCGTTGAAAGCTGCGATGAAACGCTCTGCAACGGCAGGTGCCGTGGTTTCTAATTCTTTGGCTGCGCGAATGATTTTATCATCGACATCCGTGAAATTCATTAAATAGTCCACTTCATATCCGCGATATTCCAAGTAGCGGCGGATCGTATCAAATGATACGGTACTGCGGCCGTTGCCGATATGGATATAGTTATAGACAGTTGGTCCGCAAACATACATCTTTACTTTGTTTGGGACTAAGGACTGGAATACTTCTTTTTGACGTGTCAATGTATTATAGATTTTGATCATCATGGATAACCTTCTTTCCTTTGATTCGTGCGACTTGTGCCGGGATTCCAACTGCTGTTGCCCCTGCCGGGATATCCTTCAATACGACTGCACTGGCGCCGATTTTTGCCCCTTCACCAATGGTCACTGGGCCTAAGATTTGGGCATGAGCGGATATAAATGCTCCTTTTTTGATCGTGGGGTGACGTTTACCGCGATCTTTCCCTGTTCCGCCTAAAGTGACACCATGAAACATCACGACATCATCTTCGATAATTGCTGTTTCACCGATTACGACGCCCATCCCATGATCAATAAAAACGCCTTGACCGATTTGCGCACCGGGATGAATCTCGATCCCTGTCAGGAAGCGCCAAAATTGGGCGGTTACTTTGGCAATGAAATACATGTGATGGCGAAATAAAAAGTGGGCCCAACGATGCCAAAAAAGGGCATGAAAACCGGGATAAGTCACGACGATTTCCAATGTCGAGCGTGCAGAAGGATCGTTTTTTTTAGCGGCTGCAATTGCTCTTTTGAACCAAGTCATCTTTTCACCTGCTTTATACTAACTTTATGTACAAAAAAACGTCTTTCAAATAAGTTTCCTTATCCAAAAGACGCTTTTCTGCGTGGTTCCACTTTTGTTTGCAGATCCATGTCTGCCTCAAAGCGGGTAACGTCCGCTAGACCGTCTTTGACTTGCGCCAAAGCCACTCATAGGTGCATTTCCTGTCCTTTTATGATCACTTGCACCACCCGTGATCTCTCTAAAATAAAAGCAACAGTACTTCGTCTATTCATTGTGTTTATAACACATTATTCAAATGGTCAAGGGCTTTTTCTTTCCCTAATAATTCTACAGTATCTGGTAATTCTGGTCCATGGGTTTGACCAGAAACAGCAACACGGATCGGCATAAATAAGTTCTTGCCTTTGATGCCTGTTTCTTTTTGGATCTCTTTGATTGCTGCTTTAACTGCTGCAGCTTCAACAACTGGCAATGCTGTTAATTTTTCTTTGAAGGCTTGTAACACAGTCGGCACTGTTTCACCAGCCAATACTTCTTTTGCTGCATCATCTAATACAGGATGTTCATCAAAGAATAAGTCAGATAAATCAACGATTTGCGCGGCATAGCTCATTTGTGGTTGATACAATGAAACGATTTTTTGCAGCCAATCTTGCTTTTCAGCAGCAGTTGCTTCATCGATCCGTCCAGCTTTGACCAAATAAGGCACACACATAGCTGTCAATTCTTTTAAGTCCATTTGTTTCATATATTGGTTGTTGACCCACTCTAATTTTTTGGCGTCAAAAGCAGCAGGCGATTTGCTCAAGCGTTCTGGATCGAAGATCTTGATCAGTTCTTCTTGAGAGAAGATTTCTTCTTCTCCAACTGGCGACCAACCCAATAGTGCGATGAAATTGAACATTGCTTCAGGTAAATAGCCAAGTTCGCGGTATTGTTCGATAAATTGTAAAATCGATTCATCCCGTTTGCTTAATTTTTTACCCGTTTCACTGTTGATGATCAATGTCATATGGCCAAATTCTGGTGCTTGCCAGCCAAAAGCTTCGTAGATCATCAATTGTTTTGGTGTGTTTGCAATATGGTCATCTCCACGTAACACATGGGTGATTTTCATGTGGTGGTCGTCAACGGCAACGGCAAAGTTATAAGTTGGCATGCCATCACGTTTTTGGATGACAAAGTCGCCGCCAACATTGTCTGATTCAAAGACGATTTCGCCTTTGACCATGTCATGGAATTTGTATTCCGTATTGCGAGAAACACGGAAACGAATGACAGGTTCCAACCCTTGGGCTTCTTTTTCAGCTTGTTCTTCGGGGGTCAAATTGGCACATGTTCCACCATAATGCGGCATTTCGCCACGGGCTCTTTGGCTTTCACGTTCCGCTTCCAATTCTTCTTCCGTACAGTAGCACTTATAAGCACGGTTGCTTGCAAGCAATTGATCGATCAGCGGTTGATAAAGTTCCCCACGTTCTGATTGACGATAAGGGCCGTAAGCACCTGGTTCAGCAGGAGATTCATCCCAATCCATTCCTAGCCATTTCAGGTTTTCTAGCTGGCTTTTTTCACCGTCTGCAATATTTCTTTTTTGATCCGTATCTTCGATTCGGATGATAAAATCACCATCGTTGTGACGGGCGAATAAATAGTTGAATAAAGCCGTCCGGGCGTTGCCGATGTGTAGATGTCCTGTTGGACTTGGCGCGTAACGTACACGTACTTTCGTCATTGTTTTCCTCTTCCTTCATCTGATTTTCAAACAATAGCTATTGTTTGAACGCATATTGGTCTGTTTATCAAACATATCGAAAAAAACAAGACCCTCAGCTAGAATTGTACAATCAATGGGCAAAATAGTAAAGGCAACTGACATATTTTACGCCAGTTGCCATCGATTATTTCTCTGTTTTTGTTGCTTCGTGGTTATCGATCCCGCGGCCTGAGTGGGCAGGTTTCGCAAAAATCATTCGACCAGCGGCTGTCTGCAAGGCACTTGTGACAACAACATCGATATGTTCATTCATATAATGCTGACCATCCTCCACCACGACCATGGTGCCATCGTCAAGATAAGCCACCCCTTGTTGTCGTTCAGTTCCCGCTTTGACAACTAAGACGTGCATATTTTCGCCTGGAATCACCACCGGTTTGACTGCATTGGCTAAAGCGTTGATATTCAATACAGGCACATTTTGAAACTCAGATACCTTGTTTAAATTATAATCATTGGTCACCACGATGCCGTCCAGCAACTTAGCTAGTTTGATCAATTTGCTGTCGACTTCAGAAATATCTTCGAAATCACCCTCATACATTTCGACTTCAATGCCATCTTCTTTTTGCAAGGCATTTAAAATATCCAAGCCCCGCCGTCCACGGACACGTTTTAAGCTATCACCAGAATCGGCAATATATTGTAATTCATAAAGGACAAAATTAGGAATCAGCAAAACACCTTCCAGAAAACCCGTTTTCGCTATATCATAGATGCGGCCATCAATAATGACACTGGTATCTAAAATTTTATACTTATGAAAATGGTCAGCGAATTTCCGCTCCAACATTTGTTGTTCTTCTTGTGTTTCGTTTTTCTTATTTTTTGGTGCAAAGACTTTCTTCCATTCATCGATGCGTGTTGTGCCGATTTGGAAACCAAGATAACCCAATAATACCATTACTAGAATGGGGGCAATGCCGTTGATGAAGGGGATGTCCCAGTTGTAAAAAGGAATCGATACGATGACACCGATCATCAATCCGATGATGGCCCCGATCGCCCCGAAAAGAAGATAAGTCAGGCTCAATTCACTTAGTTTTTCTTCGATTTTACGTATTCCAGCTGCAATAGATTTAGCTAATAGTAAAGATAATAAAAAGAAAATAAGGGCTCCAAGCAAACTATTAGTAATATTATTGTTCAGCCAGTGATTTTTATCCTGTCCAATGGTCTGCCAAGCAACGGGCATCAATGAAATCCCCAGACTTGCACCTGCCAGCACCATTAACGCGGTAATGACTCGTTTCTGCATACAATTTCCTCCATAACTTGTTTTTTTGCATCATTTGCCTTGAATCTGATAAATATTGGTTGCGATTGAAAGGGAACATCATCAAGAACCAACCCGATAGACGATTGGTTCTTGAGGTTCGCATAAGATCAATGAAAAACTTTTCGCAACGTTTCTGACAATGTCGACACGCCTTCGACTTCGATTCCTTGCGGCGGTTTCCAACCAGTTAAATTATTTTTTGGCAAGTAGACTTTTGTAAAGCCTAATTTTTGCACCTCTTTTACCCGCTGTTCGATGGCATTGACCCGACGGATCTCTCCGGTCAAGCCGATTTCACCGATGAAACACTCGGTTGGGCTCGTACCTTTTTCTTTATAACTGGAAGCAATACTGATGGCAATCGCCAAATCAATCGCGGGTTCATTTAATTTTACACCACCTGCTGCTTTTAAGTAGGCATCTTGATTTTGCAGCAATAGCCCAGCACGTTTTTCCAAGACAGCCATGATCAATGAAACGCGATTAAAATCTAGTCCGGTCGTCGTACGCTTGGCATTGCCAAACATTGTTGGCGTAACTAACGCTTGGATCTCGACCAAAATGGGCCGACTGCCTTCCATCGCCACAACGATTGCCGATCCTGTTGCTCCTTCTAAACGTTCTTCAAGAAAGACTTGTGAAGGATTGGCCACTTCTTTCAATCCGCCTTCTTCCATCTCGAAAATACCAATTTCATTGGTTGAGCCAAAACGATTTTTGACAGCGCGCAAAATCCTGAAACTATGATGTTTTTCTCCTTCGAAATACAGCACCGTATCCACCATATGTTCTAACATCCGCGGTCCGGCAATCGATCCTTCTTTGGTTACATGACCGACAATGAAAATGGCAATACCATTGGTTTTAGCCAACTTTAACAGTTCCGCAGTCGTTTCTCGCACCTGGCTGACGCTGCCAGCAACACTGGTGATGTCTGGTTGCGTCATGGTTTGGATCGAATCGATGATCACATAATCTGGTCGAATCGTATCGATGGCTTTGCTGATTTCAGACATATCCGTTTCAGGATAGAGATAAAACTCCGTATCGATTGCCCCTAAACGTTCCGCCCGCATCTTGACTTGTTCCGCACTTTCTTCCCCCGAAACATATAAGACGGTCCCGCCAACTGCCGCCAACTGCTGAGATACTTGCAGCAGCAATGTTGATTTCCCAATCCCAGGATCACCGCCAATCAAAATCAAAGACCCTGGAACCACGCCACCTCCTAACACACGATTCAATTCCGCTAAACGGGTTTGGACCCGTGGTTCTTTCTTCGGGATGACATCTGCGATTTTCGTTGGCTGCATCCGCTGGCCAGTCAATGTGGTTCGAACCCTGCGATCCGCGTTTTCTTGAATCACTTCCTCTACCATCGAATTCCAACTGCCGCAATTGGGACATTTTCCTAAATACTTAGGTGAACTATACCCGCAATTTTGGCAGACAAACTGACTTTTTGCTTTTTTTGCCATCTATTTCCTCCATGATCTAGGTTTATCCGACTAGTTGCCTCTAGTTATTGATCCGAAGAGCCAAATCCACCCGAGCGACTGCTGGTCGTCACATCTTGATCTGCTTTTAAAAAAGGCAAGAAAATACCTTGACCGATACGTTCGCCTTTTTTGATCATCACATCTTTAGGACCAAAGTTGCTAAACTGAAACATGATATGGCCTTCGTTATCGTCATTATTGTAATAATCGCTGTCAATGACACCCACGCCATTCGTCAATATTAAAAAGCGTTTCAATGGATTGCTGGATCGATTGGTCAATTGCAGATATTCATCGTTGCCCATATACGCTTTGATGCCCGTTGGTATCAATGTTGGTTTCAATTGTTTTTCAGTTTCTTTATCAAAGATTGCTTTCACACCATCGATAAGGCCAGCTTTCCAAATACTTGGAATCACTATATCTTCAGCCGCTTCAAAATCATAGCCTGCTGCATGATGGGTTGCTCGTTTTGGCAACTGGATATTTTTTTCTTGATAATCAGTCACAATCTCAAATCCTCTTAATTTCATAGGTTCCTCCAATAATCAAACATTATAGTTATTTTAGCATAGGAAGACTGATTTTCTTCATGGAAAACTTAATTATCGCAAAGTCTTTACAATTTCTTCGAATCAAATCAATAAAATGCAAAAAAGAGCATGACGAATCAGACTTTTGCTAGTACAATAGTAAAAATATCAAAAAAGAGGCGGTGTCCCATGCGGGAGTCTTTAAAACATAAAAAACGAATTGTCATCAAAATCGGCACTAGTTCATTGATCTATCCCAATGGCAATATCAATTTATCGGGCATCGACGAATTGGCATTTGTCTTAACCGATCTGCAAAACCAAGGAAAAGAAATTATTTTAGTTTCATCCGGGGCCATTGGTGTCGGTATGAATAAACTAAACTTAAAAGAACGGCCAAAAGAGATTCCACAACAACAAGCGGTGGCTGCTGTTGGTCAATCAGAACTAATGACTATCTATAATCAGCGTTTTCAAACATACAGTCAGCAAACGGCGCAATTACTTTTGACGCGTGATATCATCGCGTTCCCCCAAAGCCGAAAAAATGTCTGCAATACCCTTGAGCAACTTATCTCAATGGGCATCATTCCCATCATTAATGAAAATGATACTGTTGCAGTCGATGAACTGGATCACTTGACCAAATTTGGCGATAATGACCAATTGTCAGCAATCGTTGCCCAATTGACAAACGCTGATCTGCTGATTATGTTGTCAGACATCGATGGTTTTTATTCAGCCAATCCTGCCACTGATGCCGCAGCTAGCTTGTATGATGAAATCAATGAGATCACGCCAGCACTTTTGGCACAAGCAACTGGAAAAGGCAGTCCTTACGGAACCGGCGGAATGACCAGCAAATTAAAAGCTGCCCAGCGGATTTTGGCAAGCAATGGCCAAATGATTCTTGCCAATGGCCAACAACCCAAGATCATCTTTGATTTATTGGCAGGCAATCAATTAGGTACCTACTTTTATAGTCCAGAGGAGGAAAAGATATGATCGATTTGAATAAAATTGGTATACAAGCCCAGGCGAGTGCCCACGAACTAGGGCTGATGTCCACAAAAAGCAAGGATGATTTATTGTTGCAGATGGCCGATGCGATTGAAAATAAAACTGAGATGATTCTTGCGGCCAACCAAAAAGATCTCGCAGCTGCGCAGCTGAAAAAAATCAATCAGACACTCATGGATCGACTAACATTGACTGCTGCACGTATTTTAGACATGGCCGATGGGATAAGAGCTGTCGCTCAGTTGCCTGATCCAATCGGACGTGTCGATCAAATGTGGCGCAACGCGGATGATTTGCTGATTGGTCAACAACGGGTTCCTTTAGGGGTCATTGGCATCATCTATGAAGCCCGGCCGAACGTGACAACAGACGCAGCCAGTCTTTGTTTTAAATCAGGGAATGCTGTCATTTTACGCGGTGGCAAAGAAGCCTTTTATTCTAATGAAGTTCTGGTCACTATTTTGCAGCAAGCCTTGACTGACAATGGCGCATCCCCTCACGCCATTCAATTTATCACAGATACCAGTCATGAAACAGCTGCTGAAATGATGCGTTTGAACACCTATATCGATGTCTTGATCCCGCGAGGCGGCGCCGGCTTGATCAAACGTGTAAAAGAAACAGCAACCGTGCCTGTGATCGAGACTGGCACCGGCAACAATCATGTCTATGTCGATCAATCTGCGCAACTGCCAATGGCTTTATCGATCGTGATCAATGCCAAAATCCAACGTCCTTCTGTCTGCAATGCGATCGAAACGATTTTGGTCCATGAAGCAATAGCGGATACATTTTTACCCCTATTGGCTGAAGAATTAGGCAATCAAGTTGAATTACGGGCAGACGAAAAAGCCCGTGGATTTTTGCCTCACGCAAAACCCGCTACTGAAGAAGATTGGGAAACGGAATTTTTAGATTATATTTTGGCTGTCAAAATCGTGTCTTCCCTTGATGAAGCCATCAGCCATATCAATCGCTACAACACAAAGCACTCAGAAGCCATCGTGACGGATGATTATTTTGCTTCTCAACGCTTTTTGAAAGAAGTAGATGCAGCAGCTGTTTATGTCAATGCATCGACACGATTCACGGACGGATTCATGTTTGGCTATGGCGCAGAAATCGGTATTTCGACCCAAAAACTGCATGCTAGAGGTCCCATGGGCTTAGAGGCATTAACATCAACGAAATATGTCATCTATGGTGAAGGCCAGATCCGACCATGATCGCGCTCTTTTTATTCCCCAAAAAACCCGCTTTGCACTGATTAGTGTGAAGCGGGTTTTTGGTTACTTCTTCATATGCTCGTTTCTCCATTCTTTTTTCTCCTGATTCATTATGACAAACCATCTGACTGCCGACGTAGAAATAATTCCGCCTAAAGTTGGATGTGTGAAGAAGTATTTCTTGATATGCTAGTGATAAGATAAAACCCTTTAGGAGGCGTCACTATGAATACACAAAGTTTATTAGGCAAAATCGTTGCTGTTGTGGCCGTTTTGATTTTAGCATCAGCTGTTCTTTCTTTAGTTTTAGGATTGATCGGTGGATTGATTGGATTGATCTTCCGTTTTGGCATTCCATTGTTGATCGCCATTTGGATCGTTCGCTGGCTGACGGCTGTTCGTCAACGCCCAAGAAAATATTATCGTTGATTGCATTGATCGACAAAAACCAGTGATACTGCAGGATTTATCTGAGCAGTACCACTGGTTTTTTTTATCCTAATGCAACATCCAATATCATCATCAAAATAAATCCGATCATCACGCCAAAAACGGCAAAATGTCGTCGACTAGTCAATGTTTGCTGCGCTTCTGGTATCAATTCCTCCACAACCACATAAATCATGGCGCCGGCAGCGAAAGCTAAGGCATACGGTAAGATAGCAGACATACTTGTGACCAGCACGGCACCGATCACACCCGCAATCGGCTCTACGATTCCTGAAGCCTGACCATAGACAAAAGCCTTTTTGCGGCTAAGTCCTTCTTGTCTTAAAGGAATCGATACTGCTGCGCCTTCTGGAAAGTTCTGAATCCCGATTCCGATGGCGACAGATAAGGCGGCTAAAATCGCAGCCCGCGGATCCTCGGCGCTGGCAGCAGCACCGAAAGCAACACCGACAGCCAAACCTTCAGGAATATTGTGTAAAGTAATCGAAAAGACAAGCAAGATCGTCCGCTTTAGATGACTAGGCAACCCTTCTGTTTCATGGTTTGGGCCGAAATGCATATGGGGCAATGTTTTGTCTGCGGCATACAAAAACAACCCGCCCAATCCAAAACCGATACTCACTACAAGCCAAGGAATATCCCCATTTTCTTGGGCACGAGCGATCGCTGGATCCAGCAGCGACCAAAAACTAGCAGCAATCATCACCCCTGACGCAAATCCTAGCATTGTATTTAAGACATTCTTGTTGATCTCTTTGAAAAAAAATACCAAGGCAGCTCCCAGAGCGGTCATTGCATAGGTAAATGCGGTTCCAGCAAGTGCTTGTTGCCAGGGAGACAAACTGACAAGCCAATCAATCATTTTCCATCCTCCTTATGAATTGTTCTTACACTTACTCTAGCACAGGAAAAGAATCGGTTCTACTATCAAGACAACCCATTGTCGGTTTTTTGACCATTTTGTTCCTGCATGCTGATTTAATCCTTATGTTTACTTGAAAGTTTCAACATTCATCGCTATAATGCTAGGAGACTCCATGTCAATCTATATAAAGTGAGGAAAAGAATTGATTACAGTAAGTGATGTAAGTTTGCATTTTTCAGACCGCAAACTATTTGACGATGTTAATATTAAATTTACGCCTGGTAATTGTTATGGTTTGATTGGTGCAAATGGTGCTGGTAAATCAACTTTTTTAAAAATATTATCTGGTGAGATCCAGCCGTCAACCGGCAATGTCTCTTTAGGACCTGATGAACGGATGGCTGTCTTAAAACAGAACCATTATGACTACGAAGAATACACAGTGATCGAAACTGTTATCATGGGCCATAAACGTTTATACGAAGTGATGAAAGAAAAAGATGCCATCTACATGAAAGAGGATTTTACTGATGAAGATGGGATTCGCGCTGCTGAATTAGAAGGTGAATTTGCTGAACTTGATGGTTGGGAAGCTGAACCAGAAGCAGCTGTTCTTTTACAAGGGTTGAACATCCCTGAAGAATTGCACCACTTGCAAATGAAAGAGTTAACGGCTGGTCAAAGAGTCAAAGTATTGCTGGCACAAGCCTTATTCGGCAAACCTGATGTCTTGCTGCTAGACGAACCTACCAATGGATTGGACATCCAATCGATCAATTGGCTAGAAGAATTTTTGATCAACTTTGAAAATACAGTCATTGTTGTATCCCATGACCGCCACTTCTTAAACAAAGTGTGTACCCACATGGCTGACTTAGACTTTGGCAAAATCAAGCTATTTGTTGGAAATTATGACTTTTGGTTAGAATCTAGTCAATTGGCTGCCAAGCTGCAATCACAATCAAATGCCAAAAAAGAAGAACAAATCAAAGAATTACAAGACTTTATTGCACGTTTCAGCGCCAATGCGTCGAAATCAAAGCAAGCAACTTCACGTAAGAAAATGTTAGACAAAATCACCCTTGACGATATCCAACCATCGTCTCGTCGCTATCCATTTGTTGGGTTCAAACCAGAAAGAGAGATCGGTAATGACCTCTTACAAGTGGACAATGTCAGTGTTACAATCGATGGCAAGAAAATTCTCGACAATATCTCTTTCACATTGAATAAAGACGATAAAGTCGCTTTTGTGGCCAATAGTGATATTACCACTACCACCTTATTCAAAGTCATTATGGGTGAAATCACGCCTGATACAGGCAGTGTTCGCTGGGGTGTGACAACACAACATGCGTACTTGCCAAAAGATACGACCAATGAATTTGACACCGACATGCCAATCGTTGATTGGTTGCGCCAATATGCGGGCAAAGAAGAAGATGACAATACCTTCTTACGCAGCTTCTTGGGACGGATGCTCTTTTCTGGTGATGAAGTATTGAAACCAGTCAATGTCCTTTCTGGAGGAGAAAAGGTTCGCTGTATGCTATCGAAACTAATGTTGTCAAAAGCCAATGTGTTAGTCTTGGACGACCCAACCAATCACTTGGACTTAGAATCGATCACCGCCTTAAATGATGGCTTGATGGCTTTTACCGGCTCATTGCTATTTGCATCTCATGACCATCAATTTATTCAAACCTTAGCTAACCGTATCATTGCGGTCTCTAGTAAAGGCGTGGTGGATCGTGCCGAAACGACGTACGATGAGTTCTTAGAAAATAAAGATGTTCAAAAACGTGTTGCTGAATTGAACGACTAAAAAAATGCCAGTTGATTCCTGCTTGTTCAGGGGAATCAACTGGCATTCTTTTTTTATTCATATTTCGGTAAACAGCTTATGCAGGGTCTATTCGACCTGTACCAAAAGAAAAGACAGCAAGACAACCATATCCTGTATGACTAGAGATCGTTGGACCCAAAGGATAATGATGAATGACTACATCTGGCATTTTTTCCTTTAAACTTGCAATGACTTTTTCAGCTGCTTCATCGTCTCCAGCATTCGCAAAATAGACTGTCTTCGTTTGAGAGGCTTGCAGATTGGCGATCGTATGGTCCACGATGTTTTGAATCGATTTGTTTCTGCCCCTCACTTTATCGACATTTCGCAGTTTTCCATCTGTATCAACCGTTATGATCGGTTTCACATTCAATAAACCACCAATTGCAGCTGCGGTTTTAGAAATGCGTCCCCCACGTTCCAATTGTTTCAAGTCATCCACTGTCACCCAAGAATCTAATAGTAATTTATGGTCTTCGACCCATTGGCTGACTTCCAACAATGAAGCGCCAGCTGCTTTGCGTTGTGCAGCTTCAGCAACCAAAAAGCCTTCCCCTAAACTTGCTGACTTGGTATCGATCAGAGAAATATTGACCGCTTCATATTCTTCTTTCAACAACGCCACAGCTTGAACGGCGCTTTGAAACGATCCGCTCATACCAGAAGAAAAACCTAAATATAAAATAGGTGTTCCTGCTTCGACATACGGGCGAAAATATTCCATATAGCGCCCCACATTGATTTGTGAAGTTGTTGGTTGTGCATGTTCTTTCAATTTTTCTAAAAACCAATCCGTATCAAAGGATTGACCCATATCATCCGTATACTCTTTCCCCTCTAACGCAATCACCATCGGAATATAAGCAACATCTAGTTCAGCTAATCGTTCCGCAGGCAGATCGCAACAAGAATCAGTTATCAGTTGAAACATGATTCCCACCCCTTTCATACCATTCATTATAGCAAAAAAAAAGCACGACAAAAATATTTCACACGCTCAGAACCAAATAAAACAAATGTTTTCTTTAATTCCATTGGCATGTCCTACTTTTGCCCTGCTTTAAAATGATAGTTGCTTTGATTTTGTTTAGATCTGAGCCCAAACACTTTCTAAAATATTGGTTTGATTTCGATCAGGTCCAACTGAAAACGTTGAAATACGCACACCGACTAATTCTGATACACGATGCACATAGTTTCTTGCATTTTCAGGCAAATCAGCCAACGTTTTACAATTGGTGATATCTTCAGACCAGCCAGGAAGCTCTTCGTAAATAGGCTTACAACGATTCAACTCTTTCAAACTTGCTGGATAATGGTAGATTTTTTCACCATCTAATTCATATGCCGTACAGATCTTCACTGTTTCTAAACCACTCAAAACATCGATCGAATTCAATGATAAGTTGGTGATTCCTGAAACCCGTTTTGAATGACGCATCACAACCGTATCGAACCAACCGACACGTCGAGGTCGACCAGTTGTTGTACCGTATTCACGTCCAACTTCACGAATTTGTTGTCCTGTTTCATCAAATAGTTCAGTTGGAAAAGGGCCATCTCCCACACGAGAGGTGTAAGCTTTACACACCCCTACCACTTTGTTGATTTTTGATGGGCCGACACCACTACCAATCGTTACGCCACCAGCAACTGGATTTGAAGACGTAACAAATGGATAAGTTCCTTGGTCAATATCTAACATGACACCTTGTGCACCCTCAAATAAAACGCGTTTCCCCGCATCTAATGCATCGTTTAAAATGACTGATGTATCTGTCACATATTGTTTGATTTGTTGCCCATAAGCATAATATTCTTCAAATACATCTTCAAAATCAATCGGTTCAGCATCAAACATTTTAACAAATTGACGATTTTTTTCTTCCAGATTGATCCGTAAACGTTCTTCAAAAATCTCTTTATCTAATAAATCTGCGATCCGAATGCCGACACGTGCCGCTTTGTCCATATAAGCGGGTCCGATTCCTTTGATCGTGGTGCCGATTTTATTTTCACCTTTTGCGTCTTCTTGCAGCTGATCCAATTGGATATGATAAGGTAAAATAACATGTGCTCGATCAGAAATCTTCAAGTTTTTTGTTATTATATTATTTTCTTTCAGGTATGCCAATTCTTTTACAAGTGATTTAGGATTAACCACAACACCATTGCCGATCACACTGATTTTATCCGCATAAAAAATCCCTGAAGGAATCAAATGCAATTTATAGGTCACACCGTCAAATTTAATTGTATGTCCCGCATTGTCGCCACCTTGATAACGTGCAATGACTTCCGCGTTTTCACTTAAAAAGTCCGTAATCTTTCCTTTACCTTCGTCGCCCCATTGTGTACCTACTACTACTACAGATGACATAAAATGACCTCTTTCTTTGTTTAATGCATTCCTTATGTATTGTAACAAGTTTCGCAATGGCTTTCAATCTAAAATCGAATAATTATTTTTATTTTCTCTTTTTTTAGATTAAAAAACGAACTATTTTGCGATGATAAAAAAAAATAGCATTTAAAAACGAATAAAAAAGACACACTCTTTTCTAAAGAGGTGTGTCCGACGTCATTCAACTGACAAAATCTTACATTAAACACTATCTCATGCACCATTTACCCAAAGTCGGTACGAGGAGAGACCGAAGAAAACTTGTTATATTCTTTAATAAACAGCAATTCGACAGTTCCTCGGGCACCGCTCCGGTTTTTTTCGATAATGACTTCAATGACATTATTGTCTTGCTGCTCTTCTTGATTGTCATCATCACCTTCTTCACTGCGATAGTAATCATCACGGTATAAAAAGGCAACGATATCCGCATCCTGCTCGATCGATCCTGATTCCCGGATATCACTCAATACTGGACGTTTATCTTGCCGTTGTTCTACGCCCCGAGACAACTGGGAAAGGGCAATAACTGGCACTTTCAATTCTTTCGCCAGTTTTTTGAGCTGCCGAGAGATCTCTGATACTTCTTGCTGGCGGTTTTCGCGACCTGTTCCTTCAATCAATTGCAGATAATCGATCAAAATCAAGCCAAGATTGCCTTTTTCTTGCGCCAATTTGCGGCAACGTGCACGAATTTCTGAAATTTTGATCCCGGGTGTATCATCGATATAGATACTGGCATTCGACAAACTACCCATCGCTACGATCAAATTACGCCATTCTTCTTCAGATAATTGCCCTGTTCGCAAATGTCCCGCTTCAATCGACCCTTCGGCACATAACATCCGATTGACCAATGATTCAGCACCCATTTCCAAGCTAAAAATAGCCACAGAACGATCCGTTTTGGTGCCGACATTTTGCGCGATATTCAAGGCAAATGCTGTTTTACCAACGGCAGGGCGGGCAGCCAGAATAATCAGCTCTTCTTTTTGCAGACCAGCAGTCATTTTGTCTAATGCCGGATAGCCTGTTGGCAAGCCTGTGATTTCTTCATTATTTTGAGCCAATTGATCGATATTTTCAATTGTACGATTTAATACATCTGCGATTGATTGAAAACCATTGCTATTGCGTTTTTCGGATACTTCTAAAATACTTTTTTCCGCTTGATCAATGATTGATTGGACGTCTTCATCTTGTTCAAAACCTTGTGTAACGATCCGACTGGCTGTTTGAATCAAATTACGCAATGTTGCTTTGTCATCGACGATTTTGGCATAATAGGCAATGCTAGCAGCTGAAGGTGAGGCTTGGCTGAGTTCAGTTAAATACGTTAAGCCGCCGACATCTTCAAGACTGCTGCTTTTTTCGATTTCTGCCTTTAATGTAATCAAATCGATTGCTTCACTGCGATCATTCAATTGAATCATTGCTTGGAAAATGATTTGATGGCTGCGGCGATAAAAATCTTGCGGTGCAATGACTTCCATTGCATCAATGATCGCTTCAGCGTCTAAAAAAATGGCACCGAGTACCGCTTGTTCCGCTTCAATATCTTGTGGAGGGATTTGGTTCTGCCACGCTTCATTCATACCTTTTTACTCCTCATCTAGTGTCCATTTATTCTACAAGATAACCAAGTAAAGTACAAGGTACCTTCTATGATAACTTCTTTGAAAAAGACCCAACAATTGACTGTTGGGTCTTTCCCTTATTCTTGCACCGTATGAACATTGATAGTCGCGGTCACTTGCGGATGAATCTTCACTGGTACTTGGGTAAAGCCTAATGCACGAATTGGCTGATCCAACTCAATTTTGCGTTTATCCAATTTGATTTTATATTGTTTGTTTAACGCATCGGCGATTTGTTTAGATGGGATCGAACCGAATAATCGGCCGTCTTCGCCTGCTTTGGCCTGAATTTTAACGATTGTTTCTTCTTTTTCAAGGACTTCTTTCAATGCTTTGGCTTCAGCTAATACTTCAGCATCTTGTTTTTCCTTGGCTTTTTGCTTGCCTTTTAATTCAGCCATACTTTCATTATTGGCTGGTTTCGCATAATTGTTTTTGATCAGGAAATTTTGCGCATAGCCGTTAGGGACTTCTTTGATATCTCCCTTTTTCCCTTTGCCTTTGACATCTTGTAAGAAAATTACTTTCATCTTTGTCACTCCTTGTTATTGATCATGATTGATTAATTCATTACGCAATCGATGTTCCACTTCATCGATATTGCTGCCTTTGATCTGGGTCGCTGCATTCGTGAAATGACCACCGCCGCCCAAGCTCTCCATAACGGTTTGTACATTTACTTTGCCGGTACTGCGGGCACTGATCCCAATCAAATCGCCTGGTTGTTTCGTAATCACAAATGCCGCATGGATCCCGTTGATAGACAATAATGTATCCGCGGCTTTAGCCACTGTCACACTATCGTAGACCCGATCTTCATCAGCAGTTGCAATCACGATATCTTCTTTAAAATGTTTGCTGCGTGACACCAACTCACTGATCATAAGATACGAATCTAAATCAGTGCTCAACATATATTGAACCAAAGATGTATCTGCACCTTGATTCTTTAGATAAGCTGCAATATCAAAGGTCCGACCTGTGGTGCGTACTGTGAAATTTTTGGTATCAACGTAGATTCCTGCCAAAAGTGCAGTCGAGATAAACTTAGGCAATAATGATTTGCGGGCTGCACGATATTGAATCAATTCTGCCACCAACTCTGCTGCCGAAGAAGCAGTTGATTCAATATAAGTCAATAATGGTTTGTCAGGAAACTCATCTCCACGACGATGATGATCGATCACAGCAATTTTATCAAATTCATCATAGACAGCTTGAGAAATCGACATCGATGGTTTGTGATAATCCACCATCACTAAAACACTTTCGTCATTCGACAGATCGATTGCTTCTTCATCTGAAATCACTAATCGTTCAAGATCAGGATATTTCTTTAATTCTTCGAGGGCACGCTCAATATCAGCGGTGATTTCTTTGGCATTCAAGATAATGTAACACTCTTTGTCACTCATCATCGCCATATAGGCAACGCCAAAGGCTGATCCAAGCGCATCCATATCAGGATACCGATGCCCCATAATAAATATGCGCTGATTTTCAGCGAATATCTTCTTCAAAGCTGTACTCATCGCTCTAGAACGAACACGCGTTCTCTTTGGTGTGCCATCCGTATTACCGCCAAAGAATTGTGGCTTAGCATCTTCTATCGCTTCTCTTAAGACAACTTGATCCCCACCTCTAACTAACGCCACATCGAGATTGTTTTGCGCTTCTTCTCCGATCACCTCAAAAGATTCTTGTCCATAGGCAATACCCATACTGATCGTCAATGGCAAATCATTTTTTTCAGCGACCTGTCGCACCCGAGTCAAAAATTGAAATTTGTCCTCTTTCATTCTTTCAATATCAGAATCTTTCGCAACAAAAAGAAACCGTTCTGAATTGATACGCTTATAAAAGACACTGTTTTCACTTGCCCAATCAGAAATAAGCGTCGTAATCAGAGAGTTCAAATAAGATACTTGTTTGTCATCTTTTTTCTCGATCAAATCATCGTAATTATCAATTGAAATCAACCCAATTGCTGCCATTGTTTAACCCCTCAATATTTTCTCCCAGATTATACTCTTTCGTCATTCTATTTTACCACAATTTAAGAAATTAGGCGATTGTCCAAAAAATTGTTTCACGTGAAACGCTCATATTAAAAATCCACTACTGAAAAACGAAATAAATGTTATTATTACTATCAATAAAATAACACCTTTTTAAAAAATAGAGAAAAAAATGACAAGCTTCTAAAAGAAACTTGTCATTTGGTATCGATTTATTCTTCGCCTACGAATGGAAGTAATCCCATAATACGTGCGCGTTTGATTGCAATGGTAAGTTTGCGTTGGTTTTTCGCACCTGTACCAGTTACACGACGTGGTAAAATTTTGCCACGTTCTGAAATGAAACGTTTTAGTAATTCAATATCTTTATAGTCGATATGTTCGATATGGTTAGCTGCAATATAGTCTACTTTACGACGTTTGCGTCCGCCTCTTCTTTGTTGTGCCATCCTATTTCCCTCCTATCAATTTCTTAGAATGGTAAATCATCGTCTGAAATGTCGATTGATGCGTTTCCGAATGGATCGGCGTTATCGCGATCAAAATTTGGCATTCCTGATGGTTGAGAGGATTGAGTTTGATTGGTTTGATTGTTACCAAATCCAGAAGAACTGTTTGAATTATACGTGTTATTGCTGCTGCCATTGTCAGATGTCCGTCTTTGCTCAGAAGCATTTCTTGACTCTAATAATTGGAAGTTGTCAGCAACGACTTCTGTTACATATACACGTTGACCTTGTTGATTATCATAAGAACGGGTTTGAATCCGTCCAGTAATACCTAACAATGTACCTTTACGAGCATAGTTTGCCATGGTTTCAGCTGGTTTTCTCCAAATCACACAGTTGATAAAATCAGCTTCTCGCTCCCCGCTTTGATTGGTAAAATTACGATTTACCGCCAAAGTAAAAGTTGCAACACCCGTGCCATTAGAAGTGTAACGTAAATCAGGATCTTTGGTTAATCTTCCTACTAGTACAACATTATTAATCAAAGTTCATCATCTCCTCATCGCTTTTGTTTCACGTGAAACAATATTATGCTTCTTCTTTGACAATCATGTGACGGATAATGTCATCATTGATTTTTGCAAGACGGTCAAATTCGTTGATTGCACTTGCAGTTGTTGAAGAAGAAACTTTAACGATGTGATAGATACCCTCACGGAATCCATCCATTTCATACGCTAGACGGCGTTTTTGCCAATCTTTAGACTCGATAACTTCAGCGCCGTTATCAGTTAAGATTGAATCAAAACGTGCAATCAATGCGGATTTAGCTTCTTCATCAATGTTTGGACGAATAATGTATAAAATTTCATATTTCGTATTTTCCATTGATTTTTCACCTCCCTGTGGACTTTGGCCCCTAGTTGACTAGGAGCAGAGAGAGTGGCCTGGTTAGACTACTCACAAATAATTATTATACACTTTTTGCGCCCAAGTTGCAAGTTGTTTTTCTGAAAGTAGACGATCTTGCCTCCTACATAATGAATTACGCAAACGTCTGGTTCTTTGATCAAAAAAATCGATCTCATCTTGTATGAGATCGATTCTTTAGTGTTTTCGCTAATGAAGAATGCCTATTCTTCACTCTCTGTTGCTGTATCTTGACTATCTGCAAGTTCTTGAATGGCTTGTATGCCAGAAGCAGTGTCTTGAACTTGTTCATTTTCAACGATAGCGGCTTCTTCCATTTCTGGTTCAGGTTCAACGGTTGCCATCGTTACAACTTTGGCCTCATTTTCCATCTTCATCAAACGGACCCCTAATGTTGCGCGTCCTGTTTGTGAAACAGAAGATACATTGAATCTGATCAAGACCCCTTTATTGGTGATGACCATGATATCTTCATCTCCAGAAACAGTTGTCAAACCGGCAAGCGGACCATTTTTAGGCGTGATATTCGCTGTTTTGATCCCTTTCCCGCCACGGCCTTTGATTGGATACTCAGAGCCTTTGGTTCTTTTACCATAGCCGTTTTCAGTGATCACTAAGACTTCACTGTCTTCTTTGATCACAGCAGCACCGACAACATAATCTTCTTCTCTCAGACGGATACCGCGTACACCAGCAGCTGTTCGACCCATATCACGTACCAAAGCTTCTTGGAAAGTAACAGAATACCCCTTATGTGTACCAATGATCACTTTGTCTTCCCCGTGAGTTTCGATCACATTTACAAGCTCATCATTTTCTTTCAACCCAATCGCAATCAAGCCATTGGCACGAATATTTGCAAAAGCGGTCACTGATGTCCGTTTGACGATCCCTAATCGAGTAGTGAAGAAGAGGTAGCGTCCTTCTTGTGGCCCGCCAGAAGCAGAAATGATTGCTTCAATGCGCTCACTAGAATCGATGCCCAGCAGGTTGATTACAGGAATACCTTTCGCTGCCCGGCCGTATTCTGGAATTTCATAACCTTTTGCTTTATAGACTTTTCCTTTGTTGGTAAAGAATAGCAACGTATCGTGGGTGGAGCAGGAAATGAGTGTCCGAACAAAGTCTTCATCATGGATGCCCATCCCTTGGACACCGCGCCCGCCACGTCTTTGTGCGCGAAATTCTGAATTTGCTACCCGTTTGATATAGCCATTATTGGTTAAAGTGATGACGATTTCTTCTTCTTCGATCAAGTCTTCATCTTCTAGACTTAATACTTCACCCACCAATAATTCTGTACGTCGATCATCGCCAAATCGTTGTCCTAATTCCTGCAATTCTGTTTGGATGATCTCCAATACCCGTTGAGGGTTGGCTAAAATATCTGTTAAGTCAGCAATCAGTTCTAATAATCCTTGATACTCATTTTCGATTTTATCCCGTTCCAAACCAGTCAGACGACGCAAACGCATATCTAAAATAGCTTGTGCTTGACGTTCGGATAATTCGAAACGTTCCATCATGGTCGTTTTGGCAACCTCATCAGAGGCTGATGCACGGATCAAGGCAATGATTTCGTCGATATGATCCAAAGCGATTCGCAAGCCTTCCAAAATATGGGCTCGGGCTTCTGCTTTGTTTTTGTCAAATTGCGTACGACGAGTCACGACTTCTTGCTGGTGCTCAACATAGTTTTCTAAAATACGTTTTAAACTTAATATTTTAGGTACGCCTTTTTCGATGGCTAGCATATTAAAGCCGAAAGACGATTGTAGGGCAGTCATTTTATAAAGATTGTTCAGAATCACTGAAGCACTGACATCTCTACGGACATCGATGACGATCCGCATGCCTTCACGAGAAGACTCATCTCGCAAATCTGTGATTCCTTCGATGCGTTTGTCACGATGAAGTTCAGAGATCCGTTCAATCAATTTAGCTTTGTTGACCATATATGGTAATTCTGTTACTAAAATCCGTTCTTTGCCATTTGGCATTTCAGTGATCTCAACTTTTCCGCGAACGGTGATCGATCCTTTACCTGTTTCATAGGCACGACGAATGCCTGATTTTCCCATGACGATTCCCCCGGTGGGAAAATCGGGACCGGGCAGAACTTCCATCAATTCGCTAGTGGTCACCTCAGGATTTTCCATCAACAAATCAATGGCTGCGATCACTTCATTCAAATTATGCGGTGGGATATTGGTGGCCATACCAACCGCGATCCCTGTGGTTCCGTTGACCAATAAGTTCGGAAAGCGTGCTGGCAAGACTGCTGGTTCCCGCTCTGTATCATCATAGTTGCTTTGGAAATCAACGGTATCTTTGTTGATATCTCGGAGCATCTCCATCGCCAATTTACTCATACGTGCTTCGGTATAACGCATGGCAGCTGCACCGTCACCGTCGACGGAACCGAAGTTTCCATGGCCATCAACAAGCATGTAACGGTAACTAAATGACTGCGCCATCCGTACCATTGATTCATAGATTGCGCTATCGCCATGGGGATGATATTTACCCATGACATCACCGACGATCCGGGCTGATTTTTTGTGGGGTTTATCTGGCGTCACACCTAATTCGTTCATCCCGTACAAAATTCTGCGGTGAACTGGTTTTAAGCCATCACGTACATCTGGCAAAGCCCTTGCCACGATCACACTCATCGCATAGTCGATAAAGGACTCACGCATTTCACTTGTCAAATTGACGTCGTGAATATTTTGTTTTGCTTCACTCAAGCTGTTTCCTCCTCTGCGATTGGCTAGATATCCAAGTTTTTCACGTAATGTGCGTTTTCTTCAATAAAGGCGCGTCGCGGTTCTACACGATCTCCCATCAGCATTTCAAAGATTTGATCGGCTTCGATCGCATCATCGACACTGACACGCAGCATCAGCCGATTTTCTGGATCCATTGTGGTTTCCCATAACTGATGGTCATCCATTTCCCCCAGCCCTTTATACCGTTGGACAGTTGCTTTAGGGGTTGCTGGTAATGACGCAATTTTATCTTTCAAATCTTGTTCTGCGTTTTTTCCTGGTTGGATATAATGAATATTCTTTCCTTGTTTGACACCATACAATGGTGGTTGGGCAATATAAACATATCCAGCTTCCACAATGGGGCGCATATAACGATAAAAGAGTGTCAATAACAAGGTGCGGATGTGGGCACCGTCGACGTCGGCATCTGTCATGATGACCAATTTATGATAGCGCGCTTTGGACACATCAAAATCAGCACCAAAACCAGTTCCCATCGCAGTAAACAAGGAACGAATTTCTTCGTTGGCTAAAATTTTGTCCATACTAGCTTTTTCGACATTCAAGATTTTCCCGCGAATCGGTAAAATCGCTTGAAATTCACGACTGCGTCCTTGTTTTGCAGAACCGCCGGCTGAATCTCCTTCGACGATGAATAATTCACATTTTTCAGGATCTTTACTTGAACAATCGGCCAATTTACCAGGCAAATTACTGATTTCCAAAGCACCTTTGCGTCGTGTCATTTCACGGGCACGCTTGGCTGCTTGACGGGCTTTAGAAGCCAATAAACCTTTTTCAACGACTTGGCGGCCAACATTCGGATTTTCCATCAAAAATTTGGTAAAGTGTTCTGAAAATAGACGGTCAGTGACAGTCCGGACTTCAGAATTCCCCAATTTGGTTTTGGTTTGTCCTTCAAACTGTGGGTCTGGGTGCTTGATCGAGATAACAGCTGTCAAGCCTTCGCGGACATCCTCACCTGTCAGATTCTCGTCATTTTCTTTCATGACTTTTGATTTGCGGGCATAATCATTGATTACCCGCGTCAATGCCGTCTTAAAGCCGAACTCATGAGTTCCGCCCTCATACGTGTGGATATTATTGGCAAAGCTCAATAAGTTGCTGTGGTAGCTATCGGTATACTGTAAAGAAACCTCAACCGTGATCCCTTGCTGTTCTCCTTCAAGATAGATTGGTTCAGGGAAAAGAGCTGTCTTGCTGGCATTCAAATGTTCAACATAGCTTTTGATCCCGCCATCATAGTGGTATTCTTTTAAAATAGGTTTTTCACTACGTTTATCTTCGATCGAGATTTTCAACCCGCGATTCAAGAAAGCAAGTTCTCTAACCCGCGTAGCTAATTTATCAAAATTAAATTCCGTGGTTTCAGTAAAAATCTCTGGATCTGGCACAAAGTGGACAGTTGTTCCGTGACGATCTGTTTCACCGATCACTTTTAGATCATCCACCACCGCGCCACGATGGTATTCTTGATAATATACTTTGCCTTCTTTGTAGACTTTCACGTCTAAAGTGGTCGACAATGCGTTGACGACGGAAGAACCTACACCGTGCAACCCACCAGAAACTTTATAACCACCACCGCCGAATTTACCGCCGGCATGCAAAATCGTAAAGACGGTTTCAACAGCTGGTCGTCCAGTTTTGGCTTGGATACCTACCGGAATTCCCCGTCCATCATCGACAACTGTTATGCTATTATCTGGTTCAATGATTACTTCTATGCTGGTGGCAAAACCAGCTAATGCCTCATCGATAGAATTATCTACGATTTCCCACACTAAGTGGTGCAATCCTTCAGAGCTGGTCGATCCGATATACATTCCCGGACGTTTACGAACGGCTTCTAATCCTTCTAATACTTGGATCTGACTGGCATCATAGGCTTTGGCCCGTTCAACTAAACTTTTTTCTTCTTCTGTCATTCAGTCTATTCTCCTTTGATATGTCCTTGCTCTACATAGAAAATCTCTGCTTCTACAGACATTTTATCTTTTACATGGTCTAATGTGGTAGTTGTCAGAAATGTCTGGACTTTTCCTTCGATCGTCGCCAATAAATGCAGCTGTCGAGAATCATCAAGCTCACTCATCACGTCATCTAACAACAGGACTGGATATTCGCCGGTCTCTTCTTTCATTAAGTCGATTTCGGCTAATTTAACACTTAACGCTGTGGTGCGCTGCTGCCCCTGGGAACCAAAGGTCTGCACATTCTTTTCGTTGATCAAGAAATCTAGATCATCTCGATGCGGACCAACTAAAGTGATCTGTCGAAATCGTTCTCGTTCTTTGACTTGTGCCAATGCTTGCGCAAAATGTTGCTGAATCTCTGGCAATGATTGGATGGTTGCCGGAATATTTGATAAATAATCGATTTGCAACACTTCTTTTTCTTGGCTGATTTTTTGATGGAGTGCATTGGCCCAGTAGCCTAGACGCTCCACAAAACGCTGTCTCGCCAAGATGATTTTGCTGCCAAAATCGATCAACTGATCAGTCAAGACATCTAGATAGACTTCATCGCTTTGTTTTTTTTCATAGAGTTGTTTTAAGTATTGATTTCTTTGTTTCAAGACCGATTGATATTGGACAAGATCATATAAATAGATTGGATCGATCTGTCCAATTTCCATATCAAGAAATTTGCGTCGGACTTGCGGACTCCCTTTGACTAATGATAAGTCTTCTGGTGCAAATAAGATGACATTCAATTGTCCTATGTAACTACTCAATTTCTTTTGTTCGATATGATTGACTTTGGTTTTGCGCCCTTTTTTGGATAAAAAAAGTTCCAAAGGAATCGTCGAACGCCCACGATCTACAAGTCCAGAAATATAGGCACCCTCCGTTTCCCAACGAATCAATTCTTGTTCATTGGAGGTCCGGTGGCTTTTGGTCATCGCCAAAACATAAATACTTTCAAGAATATTGGTTTTACCTTGTGCATTCTCTCCTAAAAAAATAATCAGATTTTTATTGAAAGATAACTGCAATTCTTGATAGTTGCGATAATTTTTGATCTGCAACTCATTCAGCCGCATCGTTGTCTTCTTTCTTGACCATAAAAAAAGTACCCTCATCAGGCAGCTCGATCATCATTCCCGCATATAGTTTACGGCCTCTTCTATTTTCAGGTTCGCCATCGACCAAGACAGTTTGTTCAGCTAAGTACCACTTTGCTTGGCCACCACTGCCGATTATGCTGGCTTCTTTCAACATTTGTCCAAGGGTCATGTATTCTGTTTCCAAAAAAATTTTCTTTTTCATAATTTCCCTCAATTCTGTCACAGAATGTGTACTTCTATTATACTCTTTTTTACCTCAGAAAACAAATTCATAGGTATATTTTTGATTCTCAGAAGACTTACTCCTTTTAGATAAAAATCAAGCAAAAATAGAAAAAAGGGCTTAAAAACGATTTTAAGCCCTTTTAATAGATTTATTCATTTTCATTGCGTATTTCAATGATTTTCAAAATGAGTGAAAATCAATTGGTTCGCACTGGGGTGATCAGTTGGATAAAGTTGCCATTGCTTTCTGTTGGTTCTAATGTGAATGGGCGGATCGCTGAGATAAAGCGAATCACGATACTAGTATCACCAAAGGCTCTTAAAGCGGCTTTCATATAGTCTGGGTTAAAGGATATTTCCAATGGATCACCTGTAACAGACGTAAAGTTTAAATCTTCTTCGACTTTCCCGATTTCTGGCGAATTACCATATAACACAACTGCCTCTTCTGAAATAGCCAAGCGGACGATATTATTACGTCCTTCATGAGAAAGCAATGAAGCCCGTTCGATCGCTTGTAATAGTTCGGGTACTGAAAATTCGATCTCAGTATTAAAACTTGAAGGAATCAAACGATTGGTATCAGGATACGTTCCTTCTAATAGGCGTGAATAAAATTTCATTGTATTGGTCTGGAACAACACTTGATTATCCATAATACTGATTTGGATCGCTTCTTCTTCATCTGTCAATGAACGAGAAAGTTCAGTCAAACTTTTTCCAGGGATCACAATATTAAATGCTGTATCACCGCTGTCTAAAGGAATCACGCGTTGACTTAATCGATGAGAATCGGTTGCGACAGCCAATAGTTTTTGGTCCTCAAGAACAAAATGAACCCCAGTTAAAATGGGCCGACTTTCATGTTGAGATACAGCAAAGACCGTTTCACTGACGATTTTATTCAAGATATGGCCAGGAATCTCGATTGCATTTTGACTTTCAACAACTGGTAAATGTGGATAACTATCTGCATCTAAACCATTGACGGTAAAATTGGCTTTTCCTGAAGTGATTGCTACTTGATTATTTTCCAAAACTTCTAACGTTAACGTATTTTCTGGTAAGCGACGAACGATTTCACTGAAGAAACGGGCTTGCAATACGATTGCACCAGTTTGTTCGATTTTCATTTGGGCTTTTTCATTATCAGCACTCAAAAAAGTTTCAATCGAAATATCGGCATTGCTGCCTGTCAATGTCAAGCCTTGGTCTGTTAATGTGATTTTGACACCAGTTAAGATCGGGATCGTTGTTTTTGTTGAAATCGCACGTTGGACAGTTTGTAGTTCTTGCATGAATTCTGAGCGGTTTAAAGTTAGTTTCATAACGGGACTCCTTTAATTTATAGTTATTAAATAAAAGTAATAGTAGTAATAGGCTTGTTAGTAATGTGGATAACTTTAGTTTAACGTGATAGCATCAACGAAAACGCCTGTGAATAACTTGTGGACAACTTTTGTCTTTTCTTTTTTATTATCCACAGCTTAGCTAAAGAGAATGTGTTTGATTTCTGCAATTTCATTTTTGATCGTGGGATCTGTTTCAACGAGATGTTGAATTTTTTCATGGGCATGAATGACTGTAGTATGATCTTTCCCACCAAATTCACCGCCGATTTTTGGCAATGAGCTATCTGTGAGTTCTCTTGAAAGAAACATAGCGATTTGCCGTGGAACGACGATTCCTTTGACGCGTTTTTTCCCTTTTAAGTCAGTGACGTGAATGTGGTAATATTTAGCCACTTCTTCTTGAATCTGTAAAATAGATACTTGCGTAGAACCATGACTTGATTTGAGTGCTTTGATCGCTTCAGCTGCCAAGCTAGTGGTGATATCCGAATTTTTCATGGTCGCAAAAGCTTGAACTCTGACGAGTGCTCCTTCAAGTTCTCGAATATTGGAATCAATCTGTCCGGCAATATAGCTTAACGTATCGTCAGGAATCTCTAACCGTTCTGCTTCGGCTTTTTTGCGTAAAATAGCTGTCCGTGTTTCCAAATCAGGCGGTGTGATATCTACGGATAATCCCCAAGCAAAGCGGGAAACCAATCGTTCTGGTAAAGTAGGGATCTCATTGGGCAGACGATCACTGGTCAGAACGATCTGTTTATTGTTGCGGTACAATTCTTCAAATGTATTAAAGAATTCTTCTTGGGTTCCTTCTTTGTTCACTAAAAATTGGATATCATCGACGAGCAAAAGATCAACATTTCGATATTCATTGCGAAAATCTTCCATTTTATTTTTTTGGATCGAGGTGATGAAATCATTGGTAAAGTTTTCACTACTGACATATTTGATCTTGGCTGTTGGTCGTTTTAACAGCATTTGATGACCAATCGCGTGCATCAAATGGGTTTTACCTAAACCAACGCCTCCATAGAAGAAAAGGGGATTATAAATAGACCCAGGATCTTCAGCAACGACTAAGGCAGCAGCATGGGCCATTTGATTGCCTTTTCCGATGACAAAGGTATCAAATGTATATTTTTCGTTCAAAATGGTTTTAGGCGGCTGTTCAGGCGTGCTGTTTTTTTGTAAAGCCGCAGGTGTTTTCAACGCTTCTGCTTCTTCAACAGTCACAAAACTAGGAATCAATTCTTCACCAGTTCTCATAAATCCCATTTCAACGATTTTGGCAGCTAGATTTTTTTCCCAATAAGATTTATGAAGATCGCTGGGTACTTCGATCAGCAGCTGATTTTTTTCAAAAGACAAGACATTGGCAGTTTCGATCCAAGCACTATAACTTGCTGGATTTAATTCTTCTTTAAAGGATCTTTGCAGATCTTGCCAAATAGAATCAGCAGATGGCAT